>JALVBA010000015.1 GCA_027010905.1 Marinilabiliaceae bacterium | reverse complement strand
AAACAGTTGGAAAAGGATGGATTTATTGCCCTTGACAGGGGTGTTATAAAAATAATTCAGTCTCTGTAACTAAGGTCACAGAGTTTAATTTCTCATTCCCCCTATATTTGCATCAATATTTAGTATTGTTTAATTTAAAAATTATAGATATGAAATGTAATGTAGGAAAATCAGACAGAGTGATTAGGATTATTTTAGGTGTTGTAATTGGTGCAGCAGGATATTATTACAATAGTTGGTTAGGGTTGATTGGTATCGTACCGATATTTACAGCTGCTATAAATAGGTGCCCCTTATACATACCTTTTGGAATTAGAACCTGCAAGAAAGATTGAGTTTGGACGTTTAATAAACACTCCATGCTCTGTGAGTAGTCGCAGACTCTAATAGCAGACCTTGATTAAGGATACGTTCTGTCGGGGTTGGTAGTGAAGACTTCACTTGCAGTGAGGCCTTCACTATTCAAAATAAATGCCCCACTTTCAGCCTAACAAGTCCAAAAATGGAGAGAGTCTGTCTCGGAGAATCTCGGAGGGGGCAATAATCCTTAAAAAGTTCCATAAAGAGCATACTCCGATGTATTGCAAAAAACCTGACTATAGATCGTTAGTCCAATTCGGCTGGTCTCTATTTTGCGGTCTAATTGCAGAACTGGGTGTCCGGTATCAACACTGAACAGTTTTTGTAGTTTTTTGTCGCCGGTAGTAGCTTGTATCTTTTGCTCCCCACCAATAACTTCTATCTGGTACTTTGTTCTAAGAATATCGAATAGTGAACGATTCTCAAATTTCAGTGAAGAGAATCGTGGGAGGTTAAGGTTCGGTATCATGGTGATGTCGAAAAATACCGGTTTGTTCTCTACAAAACGCAGCCGCTCCATATAGATGCATCCGGCCTCCTTCTCCTGTTCGGTAATTGAAAAAGATATGGCTTTATCCCACTGCCTTAATTCAGGTTTTACAATAATTTTAGTGATTAGGTTCTCTTGTCCTATGGCCGATGTTGTGCCTGTTAGTGAGAGGATGCCTACACCCTTAGGGCGGCCTGCAACAATACTTCCCTTACCCTGTTGTTTTTTAATGTAACCTTCGTTTACCAACCTGTCTAATGCTTTCCGAATGGTAGGTCTGGTTACCCGATGAATAAGGCACAACTCATTTTCTGATGGTAACAGATCACCTTCATTGTACACACCCTCAAGGATATGCTTCCTAAGTATCTCATAAACTTTCTTGTATTGAGGAAGAGTGTTTTGCATTAGTTTGTCTCTTTTAGTGATGCATCAGCAGGTGTTTCGTGCCTTTGCAAAACTTATATTTACATCAAAGATATAAAATTTGCACAAATTTAGTATTTGTAAACATATAAATTTCATCTTGTCATTACAATTAACAAAATAGTATATTTATTAATATTGTAATACAGAGTATTGACTATTGGTTGAACTTTTTAACAAACATTACTTGTATATACAAGTTGTAGTTGTTACATTTGTCACATATTTGAAATAAGTAAGTTTTATAGTACTACAAAAAGGGTTAGTATTAAAGATTTTCAAATCGAATAAAATTTTAAGAATTTAAAACTAAAAATATATGGCTAAGTTAATAATAATGCCCAAGCAGGGGCAGTCAGTAGAAAGCTGCATTATTACCGAGTGGCACAAGAAGAAGGGTGATAAAGTATCTGTTGGAGATGTGTTATTTGCTTACGAAACAGATAAAGCCTCTTTTGAAGAGGAGTCTACAGAAGAGGGTGTTTTGTTAGAGGTGTTTTACGAAGAGGGCGATGAAGTTGTTGTACTTGAAATTGTTTGCATAATTGGTGAGGAGGGGGAAGATGTCTCTTCTCTTGTTGCAAGTCAACAGTCAATAGTGAGCAGTGAGCATCCGGCAGTTGAAAGTGAGAAATCTGATCTTCAAAATACCGAATCCTCAAATCCTCAAGAGTCTGTATCCTCAAATCCTCAAATCCTCAAATCCTCAGAAATTTCAGGCGTTTCGCCTCGTGCCCGAAGCATGGCCGAAAAGGAGGTTCTCTCATTAGAAGGTGTTCCGGGAACAGGACCTAAAGGTCGTGTTATTGCTCGTGATGTTGAGGCTGTGTTGGAGAGCAGACCTAAACTTACAGGTTTGGCTAAGGAGATTGCTAAAGAGGAGGGATTAACTGCTCCGGCTGTTGGTTCCGGTCCGGCCGGTATGGTTAGGGGTGGCGACATGAAAACCGTTAATTCTCTTTACGGAGATGACTTTGAAGTTAAGCCACTTTCGAATATGCGTAAGCTTATTGCTAAAGCAATGTACGCATCATTGCAAAATTCCGCTCAGCTTACTCACCACCTCGGTGCCGATGCAAGAAATATTCTCGCCATCAGACAGAAGGTTAAGAAGGCGATGGATGAGGGGTCTACAAACAATATCACCCTGAACGATATGGTGTGCATGGCCGTGGTTAAAGCACTCAAGAAATTTCCACAGGCTAACTCTCACTTCCTTGGTGACAGCATGAAACAGTTTTCGAAAGTTCATCTCGGATTAGCGGTAGATACAGAAAGAGGATTGATGGTTCCGGCAATCAAAAATGCTGACGACCTCTCTATTCAGGGATTGAGTAATCAGATGAAAGAGATTGCAGGGCAGTGTCGTAGTGGTAGTATCGACCCTGACTTTCTTGCTGCTGAAGCTGCTACATTTACTGTTTCAAACTTAGGTAACTACGGTGTTGAGATGTTTACTCCGGTAATCAACTTGCCACAATCTGCCATACTTGGGGTGAACACAATTGTACCCCGTCCTAAAGATTTGGGTAACGGAGCCTATGGATTTGTGCCTTACATGGGACTGAGCCTCACCTACGACCACCGTGCACTTGATGGCGGCGAAGCAACACGTTTTTTGAAACAGATTGCAATAGAGATTGAAACTTTAGAGATTACAATATAAAGATTATTGATGTGAGGTTTGATTTCCTCACCCCCTCTATCCCCCTCTCCATTTGGAGAGGGGGAAGAATGAAAATCTTCGAATTTACCGGACGTTTAAAAAGGGGGAGAGGTAACACATATTAGAGTCGAAGAAGAATAAAAAAATAAAAGTATGTCACAGGAAATATTTGATTTAGCAATTATAGGCGGAGGTCCTGCAGGGTATGTATCTGCCGAAAGAGCCGGACACAAAGGGTTGAAGGTCGTTTTGTTTGAGGCGAAGAGTCTTGGAGGAGTCTGTTTGAATGAGGGATGTATCCCTACAAAAACGTTTCTCTATTCAGCCAAACTCTACGATCAGGCTAAGGGAAGTGATAAATATGGTATCAATGTAGAGGGTGCAACTTTCGATTACACTAAGATTCTTAAAAGAAAGAACAAGGTTGTTAGAAAGCTTGTTGGTGGGGTAGGTGCTCAGATGAAGGCGAACAACGTGACTGTTGTTAAGGATAGAGCAATTATTGAAGGTCGTAAAGATGGTGTCATCTCGGTTGCCGCCGATGGAAAAACTTTCAGCATTAAGAATCTCTTAATTTGCACAGGTTCTGAAGCTGCTATTCCTCCTATTCCGGGTTTGGTTTATCCCTCCGAAAATATCATCACTAACCGTGAAGCCTTGGATTTGGCAGCAGTGCCGGAGTCAATTGTGATTATTGGTGGTGGTGTTATAGGAATGGAATTTGCCAGTTTCTTCAATAGCCTTGGAGCTAAGGTAGAAGTTATTGAGATGGAGAGTGAGATACTTTTGGGTATGGACAGACCGATGAGTGCTCAGCTCAGAAAAAGTTATGAGAAGAAGGGTGTTACCTTTCTTCTGTCGTCAATGGTTGTTAAGATTGATGGAAACAGTGTAACCTACAAGGTTGATGGAAAAGAGGAGACAGTTACAGGCGAGAAGATTCTTGTAAGTACAGGTCGCCGTGCCGTTACCAAAGGTTTCGGTCTCGAAAATATTGGAGTGGAGCTTACGAAAGCCGGAATTAAGGTAAACGAGAAGATGGCTACTAACATACCTAATGTGTTTGCTGCCGGTGATGTTACAGGATTTTCACTGCTTGCACATACTGCCTATCGCGAAGGTGAGGTTGTTGTGAACAATCTGACTGGACGTAAGGATTACATGCGTTACAACGCCATTCCGGGAGTTGTATACACCAATCCGGAGTTTTCAAGTGTCGGACTTACCGAGGAGGCTGCCAAGGAGCAGAAGGTAGAGTATGACGTGATTACTCTGCCAATGGCCTATGTTGGTCGTTTTATTGCGGAGAATGAAGGAGGCTCGGGTGAGACTAAGATACTTCTTGGTAAACCTCACGGTCAGGTTATTGGAGTTCAGATGCTGGGTAATCCGTCAAGCGAGTTGATTTTTGGTGCTTCAATGGCTATCGAGATGGAGATGACAGCCGCTCAGCTTGAGGAGGTAATCTTCCCTCATCCAACAGTATCAGAAATATATAAAGAGACAATTTTTTCAAGATAATAAGAAGCCCCCTCCCGGCC
>JALVBA010000014.1 GCA_027010905.1 Marinilabiliaceae bacterium | reverse complement strand
TACTCAATCTGTTTGTAAAAAGAAAAATAAATATTTTTTATCTCCACCGGAAAGATTTTCAGGAACTGAAGATTTCTTCAGGTAAAATAGTTAAATTAGCAATTAAAAAACCTGAGAGTTATGAAAACATTAAGTATTATTTCGTTTGCTGTTGTCGTTCTGATAGGTTGCGGTCAGTCAAAAACAAAGAAGGTTCAAGTTGATAAAAAGGCAACTGTAGAGTCTAAAGAGGCCTCTTTCTTGGAAAAGAGTTTTGATTTTGAAAATTATAAAACCGGAAAACTTCCACAGGGATGGTCGCAGTATGTAACCGGTATGGGAGGTGAGACAGAGTGGAAAGTTATTGACGATAATGGGAATAAGGTGTTAGCCCAGCTTTCGGATAATAACCCTAACTACCATTTCAACGATGTGGTTTTTGACGGGCTGGAAGCAAAAAATATTGAGATGAAAGTTAGGCTTAAAGGGGTTGCAGGAAAGAGTGATCAGGGAGGAGGATTTATCTGGCGATTTACCGATAAAGATAATTACTATGTGGTTCGAGCCAATCCGCTTGAGGATAATGTTGTGCTTTACAAGGTGGAGAACGGAAAGAGAACAGACCTGCCATTGGTAGGTAAGGGTAAAACATACGGGGTGGAAACCGAGCCGCTGGGTAATGTGTGGAATGTTTTGAGATTGGTTGTTGAGGATAATCAGTTTACCGTTTATCTTAATGGCAAAGAGCTATTCAAAGTTAAGGATACTACATTTACAGGCAAAGGAAAAATTGGTTTGTGGACTAAAGCTGATGCTCAGAGCTATTTCGATGACCTTGAAGTGATGATAACAGATTAGAGAATCTTTTCGAATGTTAGAGACAAATTTTGGATGGAGCTCACCTGACGGTATCGAATTCTTCGCTCACACATGGAAACCGGAAGTAGAGACTAAAGCGGCAATTACATTGGTACACGGATTTGGTGAACATTGCCTGAGGTATACTTCTTACTTCAAATATTTTGTTGAGAGGGGGATAGCTATAGTTGGGTTTGACTTGCGTGGGCACGGTCAAACAGGAGGTAAACGTGGCGTAATTAAATCGTACAGTGTCTTGATGGATGATATCGCAACAGCAGTTGAGCATACAAAAAAGCAATTTCCAGATGTGCCGCATTTTATTTACGGACACAGTATGGGGGGGTAACATTGCACTGAATTTTCTTTTGAAGCGCAATCCTGTAGTTAGGGGAGGTGTAATCAGCTCTCCTTGGTTAGCACACTTACGAATGATCCGAATTTTATCCTTAAATCAATTGTTTCGTTCCTGAAACGGTTTTTACCCAACACCACAATGGATAGTGGACTGGAAAATAACCATATCTCAACAGACGAAAAGGAGGTGGAGAAATACCGCAGCGATCCACTTAATCACGGACGAATATCTTTTAGGCTATTTAGCGATATTACCGGAACAGGAATTTGGGCTGTTGAAAACAGTGGCAAGCTGCAAATTCCGGTTTTACTGATGCATGGTAACGCTGACAGAATAACATCTCACTATGCTTCACAACGAACAGCTAAAAATAGTAACGGGATGATTGAGTATGTTGAGTGGGAGGGGAGATATCATGAACTGCACAACGAAACCAATCGAAGTGAAGTTGCAGAAAGGGTTATAGGCTGGATAGAGGAGAGATTATGATTTTAGTTTGTATGGAAAATCAAATAGAGCTGATTTTTCTTACTTTTGTGTACAAACCAGAATAATTAATGACAGCAAAGAAATTATCCTCTTCAAGTAGTAGGAAGCCTGCCAAAAGAGTTGCCACAAAGAAAACGTCAAGCAGGTCTAAAAGCAGGCATTCAATATCAAAGAAAAGAGTTAATAAAAAACTAATATTTATCTGGGGGTTAAAGCTGACGGCCGGTGCCATAACCTCACTGGGTCTGTTTGTGATGTTTGTCTACCTTGGGCTGTTTGGTTCACTCCCTAACTATGCTGAGCTCTCTAAAATAAAGCAGAATAGTGCATCTGAAGTCTACTCTGTGGATGGTAAGTTGATGGGGCGGTACTACATTCAGAACAGGATAACCATTGATAATAAAGACATTTCAAAATATGTAAAGAGTGCATTGGTAGCTACTGAAGATAGCCGTTTCTTTGAGCATGAGGGCGTTGATTTTGTCAGTTTGGGAAGGGTGATGGTGAAGTCTATACTTTTAGGTGATAAGTCGCAGGGTGGGGGTAGCACTATAAGTCAGCAGCTTGCAAAAAATATCTATCCACGTAAACGACTTAGTTTCCTGACCCTGCCGGTAGGTAAAACAAAAGAGATATTTATTGCCAGCCGTCTTGAAAAAATCTACACTAAGGAGGAGATTCTTACCCTCTATCTCAATACTGTACCTTTTGGAGAGAATATTTATGGTATAGAAACAGCATCGCAACGGTTTTTCAGCAAGAGGTCAAAATATCTGAATCCTGCCGAGTCGGCAATTTTGGTAGGGATGCTGGCAGCAAATACAAGGTACAATCCGCACCGTAATCCCGAGCTGTCACGAAAGAGAAGAGATGTTGTACTTTACCGTATGCGTGAGCATGGCGACTTAACAACTGAGCAAGTAAAAAAATATTCAGCACAACCGGTTAAAACCAAATATCGTAAGATTGACAGAAATACCGGAATAGCACCATATTTCAGAAGTCGTATTGCAAATAGAATAGAATCGATACTTAGAAAAGATTATGGCAATGAGTTTAATCTCTACGCTGACGGATTAAGGATTACAACTACCATCAACTCAACTCTTCAAAGATATGCCGAGGAGGCTGTGCGGATGCAGATGAAACGGTTGCAACAGGAGTTTAACCGACATTGGAAAGGGCGGGAGCCGTGGGAGAATTCACCCGACATCTACATAAATAGGTTAACAAGTTCTGCCAGATACAAAAGCCTGAAAGCTTCCGGAAAGTCTGTTAAGGAGATAATGAAAGTGATGGAGAAGAGTGTCCCGATGAAAATCTTCACCTATGATGGAGAGAAGAGCGTGACCATGAGTCCGGTTGACTCTGTGAAGTACTACCTGAAATTACTGAATGCCGGATTCATCGCTATTAATCCTCAAAATGGTCATATCCTCGCATGGGTTGGCGGTATCGACCATAAAACGTTTCAGTACGACCATGTTACTTCGCGTCGTCAGGTTGGATCAACATTTAAGCCCATAGTCTACACCGCGGCAATGAAGGGTGGTATGGAGCCTGATACCTATATTTCAAATGAGCGACATGTCTATGAGTCATACAAAAACTGGTCGCCCGAAAACCATGATGGTGAGTATGATGGTTACTACTCTCTGAAAGGTGGTTTGGTTAACTCGGTAAACACTATTAGTGCTGAGGTGATTATTCGTACAGGCATATCTGAAGTGGTTGACCTTGCTGAAGAGATGGGTATAACATCGCCAATTCCGGAGGTGCCCTCAATTGTGTTAGGCACTGCTGAACTGTCGTTGCTGGAGATGGTGAGAGCCTATGCTACTTTCCCAAATTATGGTAAACCGGTTGAGACTGTTGAGATACTGAAGATTGAAGATCGTAGAGGTAATATTTTGTGGGAGCAGGAGCGAAGTGTTGAAGAGGAGCAGATCTATGATGACCGCGTTGCCTTCTCAATTATTGATATGATGCGGGGAGTGGTTGAACGAGGAACAGGAAAAGGATTGTGTAACACTTTTGGTTTGAAAAGTGAGATGGGAGGAAAGACAGGTACAACACAAAATAACTCTGACGGATGGTTTATCGGATTCACACCGGGAATAGTTGCCGGTGCATGGGTGGGGAACGACAACCCTGTAATCCATTTTCGCTCTACATACCTCGGGCAGGGTGCTCATACAGCTCTTCCCATATTTGCACGTTTTATGCAGAAGACGGAACGTAATCCTGAATTCTATGATTTCACGGCAAAAGCTTTCTATGAGTTACCTTACGACCTGGCCATGCAATTAAGTGTTCCTGACTTCTCGGAGGATGACCCTGACCAAAATCTTTTTGAACGTGTTTTTAAAGGTTTTATCAGACCTGATTCTGCTAAGCAGAGAAGATGGGAGGATCGAGAAACCCACAGGCAAGAGAAGCAACGAGACCATAAAAGTATTATTGATAAGATGAAAAACCTGTTCAGGAGAAAATAGTGATAGTATCTATTTTTTATCTGATGTTTTATATCCTATTCGGTTTCTGTTTTTTTGTTATAATTTCTGTTGTTTTGTTTCTTCAAATGGTTTTGCACCACCAAAAACCTGTTTTGAAGGTATCACATTTTGTGATACCTTTAACAGCCCCCTTCCCGTTCCCTCTGAGGGGGAAGACTAATGTGAGTTTTCAAAGAACGTGTTCTTTAACTCAAAGATAATGATTTTTTTTAGCACATCAAGTTATTATAAGTTTTGTTTAATACGTTTAGGTGGGCTATCTTTGTAGAATCAAGTAAATATTAGTCTAATAC
>JALVBA010000013.1 GCA_027010905.1 Marinilabiliaceae bacterium | reverse complement strand
AGAGAAATATTTTTAATCAACTAAAGTTTTTACTAACATTGTCAGTAGATGATAAAACGTTTACTTATATTTTTTCTATATATCTCTGTCTCTATTACCGGGTATTCGCAGGTTCACAAATTTACTGAAGATGCTAACACTTTTGTAGAACAGATTGAGGAAAGGTTTGCGGCATCATCCGACAAAAAAATGGCAAAAGAGTTTGCTGAGTATCTGCTGACATTTTGGAACAATCCTGAAACCACTCCTGAAGTAAAAACATTGATTATAGAGACCTGTAACCTTATGGCGATAAAAAGAGCTCGCCCCTACCCTGACTATCAAACATACTTACAAACCGTTATATCATTTTACACCTCCAATCAAAGAGAAAATAACTTCAACACTTGGCATAATGCTATAGTTGACATGATAAAGAAGCGACGATTTCCTCTTCGTAAAGTAGTATCTCAATTAAAACTTACAAAGGGGTTGATTGAAAAAAATGAGATATTCTCAACTCCTTCGGTAAGATGGGTTTCCGGAACAGATAATTATACTTATCAATATTCTGACAAAAAACTATCCATTAAGTTTGGGAAGAGTGACATTGTATGTCATTCAAAGAAGGATAGTATTACCATATTTGACACTAAGGGTGTATTCTATCCATCCAAAGAGAGCTGGCAAGGTGAGAGTGGGCGAATAACATGGGAACGATCCGATTTCCCGGCAGATAAGGTTTATGCCACATTTAAAGACTACAAACTAGACCTGAAGAAGGTCTATTTTGAGATTGACAGCGTGGATTTCTATAACCGTTTCTATTTTGATTACCCACTGAAGGGTACCCTTAGACATAAGGTAATGGTAATACATGATCCATCGAGTAGTATTTATCCAAAGTTTCAATCTTCGGAGCAGCGGTATAAAATTTCACAGATACATCCAAACATAAACTATGAAGGGGGATTCTCTCAAAACGGAGCAAAATTTCTGGGATCCGGAACAAATCAAAACCCTGCATCAATAACAATATACAGAAACGACACACTATTTATCACAGCAAAATCTCTCTTTTTTGCTCTGCGTAAAGATCAAATTCTAAGTAACGACACAGAGATATCCATAAAGCTTGACTCCGGATTTATTTACCATACGGGGTTAATATTCAAATATATGGTTAATACCAATGAGATGCTCTTTATACGAAACAATGAGGGACTATCGCAAAGTCCATACTTCGATACCTACCACAAAATAAGTATGGATGTGGAACTAATAAGGTGGAAACTTGATGAGACATGGATGGATTTTAAAATGGTTACTGGAGCTGCTGAGAATGTTGCTTTTTTTGAATCATTAAGTTACTTCCGCGAAGAGTTTTACAATCGTTTGCAGGGTATGGACGCAATGCACCCGTTACAAGGGCTCAAGAATTGCTCAAAATATTTTGGGGGAAAACCCTTTACTGCCACGGAGTATTCACAGTTCATAGGTCTACCTGAGCCGCAGATACGTCAGCAGATAATGAATCTCTCATTCTACGGATTTATTGGATACAATGTAAACACCGATGAGATAGAGATACGTCAACACCTGTACGACTATCTGCTATTTCGATTAGGAGATAAGGATTACGATGTAATTCGATTTAACTCATCTACTCCGGGTAATATACCCAATGCCCGTCTCGACCTTAAAAACTTTGATTTGAATATGAACGGTGTTTCATCTATATCTATATGTGATCATCAAAATGTGGTCTTTTTTCCAAAAGGAGAAAAGATACTGCTTAAAGAAAATAGGAACTTTCAATTTGATGGAGTCATAAATGCCGGCATGCTAAAAATGTTTGGTAATGGATTTAAGTTTTCGTACGAGAAGTTTAAGATTGACATGAGTAATATTGACTCTTTAAAGATGAAGGCTGAGACGGGTAACCTTGACTATTATGGACAGCCGATACTACATAATGTTGAAAATACGATAGTCAATTTATCGGGTAGCCTGTTAATTGACGAAACAGATAATAAATCGGGGAGAAAACGTAACTATCAATACCCCGTTCTTACAAGTAAAACACAATCATTTGTCCATTTCAATAACAAAGCAATTCAGAATGGAATTTACGATTCAGAGAAATTCTTTTTCACCCTCGAGCCTTTCGAGATGGACAGCATTAATACTTTGAAAAAGCAGAACTTTAATTTTGAGGGTACTTTCGTATCAAATATATTCCCAACATTTAAGGAGAAACTGACTATCAGAAAGGATTTCTCATTGGGATTTAAGCGTGAAACACCACCCGAAGGATATATGATTTACGGCGACAAAGCCCATTACACAAACTCAATCGACTTGAGTAACAAAGGACTGACTGGAAATGGAACTTTAGACTACATAACATCAACAAGCGTATCCGAAAACTTCACCTTTTTACCCAATAAAGTAACCGGACTTGCACATGAATTTACTATTGCAAAAAAGACAGAAGAAACACTCTTTCCGGATGTTCAGGGGAAATATGTCTCAATTGTATATCTTCCTGATGATGAGAAACTGCTTGCTAAAAGTCAGGAAGAGCATTTTACAATGTTTAACCGGGAGTCGCAGCTAAACGGAAAATTACAGGTTACACCTTATGGTTTAACCGGTAACGGTTTGTTGTATATGTTAAGAGGTAGCCTAAGTGCTCCAAGGATGACTTTTGGTGACCACTCTGTTTTGGCTGACTCTTCAAGCTTCAAACTGGTTGGAGAGACTGAGGAGGCAATATCATTCTCCACATCAAATCTTATATCATCAGATGTCAACTTCGAAACACGTGAGGGAGTTTTTACCTCTATGGGTGAAGGGGAGCCTGTTGAGTTTACCGATAACAAATACATCTCCATTATCACCAAATTCTCATGGAACATGGACTTGAACAAAATTTACATGGGAGCTCACGGATCGAAAGGAAACCTTTTTATATCAACACATAGAAAGCAGGATTCACTTCAGTTTTATGTTCCCATTGCCGAGTATGACATGGAGAAAAAGTTGATTGTAGCCGAAGAGGTGAAGAATATTAAAGTGGCTGATGCCAACTTTCTGCTTAAGGATGGCGTTGTAACCATAAGGGAGAATGCCGTTCTGGATCCAATGGACAGTGTTGTAATTGAGTTGGGTGATACTGCCTCATTCACTCATCGTATTTATGACACTCGTGTTAATATTACCGGCCGCTATGCCTATACCGGGTATGGAAGTTACGATTTTGTAAACGGAGATAATAAAACATATAAAATTACGCTGCACAATATTGAAGCAAACAAGAAAACAAAAACTACCGTAGCAGAAGGTTTAACAGGTAACAGCGACCTTTTCACATTCAACTCCCATTTTGCATACAAAGGAAAAGTATTTCTGAATGCGAAGGAGAGATACCTGAAATTTGACGGTGGTGTACAGATGCTTCACAAGTGCAGCAGCAAAGGACCTCAGGCATTTATGCGTTTCAAGGCATCTATTAAACCTGAAAATATTCAAATTCCGGTTAATGAGGAGGTTGAGAATTACGACCGGGAAAGGTTGTATAAGAGCTTCTTCCTTAAAAAGGATTCAGCACATATATACAGCTCCTTTATCGAGGGCAGAAAAAACTATAGCGATATACCTATCATCACAGGCAGCGGGTATCTAACCTATAACGAGGATAAGAAATCTTTTGATATTGCATCGCTCGAAAAAACAGAGCACCTTGACAGTACAGGTAATGTTTTGCGATTTTCGGAGAATGATTGTAGTATCATAGGAGAGGGTATTTTAAATATCGGTGTTGATCTTAATCAGGTTAAAACAAAAGCATCAGGAACAATTATTGATGACAGAAATAAAAAAGAGATATTCCTCTCTGCAATGTTTGGAATAGATTTCTTCTTTGGCTCTAAAGAGACAGAGGTTCTATACTCCTCATTTGTAAATTCAAGTGCCAAAACATCGCGTTTCTCAGATAAAACTTTTATTGACAGGGCTGACGAATGGATTGGGAAAAAAGCAGCCTCAAACATCAACAACAAACGATTAATGATTGGAGAGATTAATGACGGCCTGCCTAACGAAATTCAGAATATGTTTACATTTAGTAATATCGATTTTAAATGGAATACAAAAAAGCATAGTTATGTTACAGATGGTATTGCTGATTTGGCATTTATTAAAAATTTCTCAGTAAATCAACAAGTAAATGTAAAGGCAGAAATTATTAAGAAGAGAAGCGGTAATTCACTTGAAATGCTTATTGAGGCTGATAAAGACACCTGGTTCTTCTTCTCATACAAAAACGGGATAATGTACACTCTCTCTTCTATTCCTGAATACAACACTCTAATACGTGAATCAAAACCTAACGAGAGAAAGCAGAAGGTAAGACTTGGTGAGAAATCATTTATTTATATGATATCTCCTGAAAGTAAAAAATCAATATTTATTAAAGGATTAAAAACAGCTGAAACAGAAGAGGAGAGTGATAATAATCCTCTGAAC
>JALVBA010000012.1 GCA_027010905.1 Marinilabiliaceae bacterium | reverse complement strand
GTATTAATAGCAGAATACAAAGATTTGTAATGATAAATCAAGGTACAAGAGATAGGGAGTTCTTCTACTTTAGAATGGCTAATTATTTCTCCTAGCACCTCAAAATAATATTTAGCCAAATTATCGTCAATCTACATACACGAAAATAATTATAATATTTTGTTTTACCCTTATATCCGCAACTATATTGTTAAAATAAGGTCAATCTCGTTAGTAAATTATCATTCCAACAAGTCTAGACTTAGCCAACTGATTGATAATGTGCCTGGAGTAAGGGCTAAGACAATAGGCTATCAAGATAGTGATATATTCAGGAATTTAAAAATAAAGGATATTTTTACAACAATATTCATAATCTTGCGTATTATTAAATATGGCTTGTTGAATCGAGATTCCAATAGGATTATTAACATATAGATATTATTATAGCAAAAGAAAATTATGCCAAAAACAAACATATACACAAAAATAGTTTCACTATCATCGCTCTTCATTGCTGTTGTATTAGTAATCCAGATATTCACATTTTCGTCAAACCCTGAAATAAAACTTGCAGAAGAAAAAGTTGCTGGATCGTATGCTATTCACTCATTAACCATTCCAGACTCCATAACTTTTGCCGGTGAAATGGTACCGACAAATCAATTGGAAATTAAGGAGAGTCTCGATCGTGAACTCCTTATCAACACATACTGGCAATCACAAACAATACTTTTTATTAAACGGGCCAACCGTTTCTTTCCCATGATTGAACCTATACTTAAAAAGCAGGAAATACCTGAAGACTTTAAATACCTTGCACTTATTGAAAGCGGATTAATGCCTCGTTCTGTCTCTCCGGCAGGAGCATCAGGCATATGGCAGTTCATGAGAACAACAGCCCGGGAGTATGGACTGGAAGTTAACCGTGAAATAGATGAGAGGTATAACATTGAAAAAGCAACCGTTGCAGCGTGTAAATATTTTAAGAAGTCATACAGCCATTATGGAAGCTGGACGTTGGCTGCTGCTGCTTACAACGCCGGCAGATCAGGAATAGATAAACAGCTGACCCGGCAGCAAGCCGATAATTATTACGATCTTTTGCTTGGTGAAGAAACCGGTAGGTATGTTTTCCGTATTGTTGCTGCTAAAGAGATTTTACTGAACTCGGAGATGTATGGATTTCATGTGAAACAGGAGGATCTCTATCCCCCGTACAAAACAGAAGATGTAGAGATTACCGGATCGATAAAAAACTTCGCCTCTTTTGCAAAAGAGCATAACCTTTCGTACAAAACATTTAAGAACCTTAATCCATGGCTGAGAGAAACAAGCCTCACTAACTCAGCAAAAAAAACCTATGTTATGAAAATTTTGGAGTAATAACAGTTACAATTACCTATCTTTGCAAATTCTTAATAAATGAGCGAGGTGAAGGGTACAGAAAAAAGAGTTACACAACAGGCAAAAGAGTTCGTTGAGCAGGAGCAGATTAATGTTTACGGAGCTCGTGTTCACAATCTTCAAAATATAGACATCTCAATACCACGTAACAAACTGGTAGTTATTACCGGACTGAGTGGTAGTGGGAAATCCTCCTTAGCTTTCGATACTATTTATGCCGAAGGGCAGCGCCGTTACATCGAGACCTTCTCGGCCTACGCACGTCAGTTTCTTGGTAACATGCAACGCCCCGATGTGGATAAAATAACAGGGCTAAGTCCGGTAATCTCCATCGAACAAAAAACCACCGGAAAAAACCCCCGCTCCACCGTAGGTACAATTACCGAGATATACGACTTCCTGCGTCTTTTGTATGCTCGCGCCGGAGAGGCCTACTCGTATGTTACAGGCGAAAGGATGATAAAGTACACTGACGAGCAAATTCTCAATCTCATTGTTGATAATTTTGAAGGCAAGAAAGTTTATATTCTCTCGCCTCTCGTTAAAGGGAGAAAAGGACACTACAAAGAGCTGTTTGAGCAGATACGCCGAAAAGGCTTCCTCCACGTACGTATCGACGGAGAGATAAAAGAGGTTGTTCACGGCATGAGAGTCGACAGGTATAAAAATCACTTTATTGAGATTGTAATCGACCGTATTGCGGTGAAGGAGAGTGACACAAAACGTCTCAAAGAGTCAATTAACATGGCAATGCAGCACGGTAAAGGAATTATGATGCTTGTTAACAAGGAGACAAGTGAAGCAATATACTTCAGCCGCCAGTTAATGTGCCCTACCTCCGGCATTTCGTACAACGAGCCTGCGCCCTACTCATTCTCGTTCAACTCGCCACAGGGAGCATGTAAAAAGTGTAAGGGGTTAGGGAGTGTTGATGAGATGGATTTTGACAAGATTATTCCTGATACATCGGCAAACATAAAATCCGGTGGTATTGCACCACTCGGAAAATATAAGAACAACCTTATATTTTGGCAGATCGAAGCTATCGGTGACAAGTTTGGTTTCACCGTAAGAACCGCAATAAAAAATATCCCGGAGGAGGCACTCGACATTATCCTGCATGGCTCAAGCGAACCCATAACACTTAAAAACACACCTCTCGGAATAACATCAAACTACTACCTCAGCTTCGATGGAGTGATAAAATATATTATCGACCAAAAAGCAAATGACACTTCAATGAAAGCCCGTAAGTGGGCTAACCAGTTTATCAGGCACACCACCTGCAACGAGTGTAATGGCCAACGGTTAAACAAAGAGGCTCTGCACTTTAAAATAGACAATACAAATATTGCCACTCTGTCTGAGATGGATTTGCGCCAACTCAATGTGTGGCTTACAAACCTTGAGGATAGACTGACCGAGAAACAAAAGAAGATTGGGAAAGAGGTGCTGAAAGAGATACGAAACAGGCTTACATTTCTTCTCGACATGGGGTTGGACTACCTATCCCTCAACCGCCCATCCATGAGTCTGTCGGGTGGTGAAAGTCAGCGTATCAGGCTGGCAACGCAGATTGGCTCGCAGCTTGTAAATGTACTCTACATTCTTGATGAACCGAGTATCGGCCTACATCAGCGCGACAACCATAAGCTGATAAATTCGCTCAAACAACTTCGCGACAGTGGCAACTCTGTCATTGTGGTTGAGCACGACAGAGATATGATGCTTTCTGCCGATCAGGTTATCGACATGGGGCCTTTTGCCGGCAGGCATGGTGGAGAAATCGTTGCACAAGGCACTCCGTTTGAGTTGTTGCAGCAGGACTCCCTGACGGCACACTATCTTAACAAAAAAAAGCAGATTGAGATACCCGGAGAGCGCAGAAAGGGCTCTGGTAAAAAGATAACCATTACCGGAGCAACAGGCCACAATCTGAAAAATGTTTCCGTATCCTTTCCGTTAGGAAAACTAATTTGTGTTACCGGAGTATCAGGCAGCGGTAAATCTTCACTTGTGAACGAAACCCTCTACCCTATTCTCAACCAGCACTTCTACAACGCCGTTAAAGACCCTCTTCCCTACAAAAAGGTAACAGGACTTGAACATGCAGATAAAATTGTGGATGTCGACCAGTCACCTTTAGGACGCACTCCCCGCTCAAATCCGGCAACCTACACCAAGATATTTGACGAGATTAGAAAACTTTTCGCCGAACTCCCCGAAGCAAAAATAAGAGCTTACAAACCCGGAAGGTTTTCATTTAATGTTGTTGGCGGGCGATGCGAAACATGTAAAGGAGCCGGAGTTCAGGTGATTGAGATGAATTTCCTCCCTGACGTAATGGTCAGATGCCCCGAGTGCCACGGAAAACGGTACAACCGTGAAACTCTTGAAGTACGTTTCAAAGGTAAATCAATTAGCGACATCCTTGACATGACAATTAATCAGTCGGTTGAGTTCTTCAGTTCAATACCTTCGCTGCATCACAAGCTAAAAACAATACAGGATGTTGGGTTGGGTTACATCACTCTAGGTCAACCCTCCACTACCCTTTCAGGAGGGGAGAGCCAACGTGTTAAACTGGCTGCTGAATTGGCAAAGAAAGATACCGGCAAAACAATCTACCTGCTCGATGAACCCACAACAGGACTCCACTTTGAGGATATCCGCGTTCTGCTTGATGTATTAAACAGACTCGTAAACAAAGGAAACACCGTAATTATTATTGAACACAACATGGATGTAATCAAAACTGCAGACCATGTAATTGATATTGGAAAAGAGGGTGGCACACTTGGAGGTGAGATACTTTGCGAAGGAACACCCGAAAAGGTAGCAAAAAACGGGGAGAGCTATACCGCTAAATATCTTAGAGAAGAGCTAAAGGGTTAAAAAGAGTTACATGGTTACATGGCTACGTGGCTACATGGCTACATGGCTACATGGCTACATGGCTAAAGGGTCAAAGGGCTCTATAGTTGAAGGGTTTGTTGACTGGTCCTTCTCCTTATATGTAGTAAATCCAGCCAAAAATATTAAAAACTGGTATAATAGACAAAATTTAGGCTATTTTCGAGTGGTTATGTTCAAGTGGACAAAATTTAGGCTCTATTTTTCATGAAAATTTGCACCTTAGAATAATTGATATATTTTTGTTTTTATC
>JALVBA010000011.1 GCA_027010905.1 Marinilabiliaceae bacterium | reverse complement strand
ATAAAAAAATATAGAATATATATAAAAACCCACCTTGATTAAAAGGTGGGTTTTTTTTTAATACAAAATGCAGATATGAATAAGAAGAGAGTTGCAATACAGGGTGGTTCGGGATGTAACCACGAAATAGCAGCAAGGGCATATTTTGAAGATGAAGAGATAGAGGTGATACCGTGTCTTACTTTTCAGGAGCTGTTTGACACACTCCATAACGACAGGTCGATATATGGCATTGTGGCCATTGAGAATACTCTTGCCGGCAGTCTGCTTTCAAACTACACTTTTATACGCGAATCGAATCTAAAGATTATCGGAGAGTACAAATTACGCATCAAGCATAACCTGATGGCTCTTCCAGGACAAACAATTGATGATATTAAAGAGGTGCAGTCGCACCCTATGGCATTGGCTCAAACCGAGGCATTCTTTAAAGAACACAGAGAGATTAAACTTATTGCTTCGGAAGATACTGCACTTAGTGCAAAACATATTGCCGATAATAAGTTGAATGGAGTTGCTGGAATAGCTTCTGAACTGGCGGCTCACCTGTACAATCTGGAGATTATTAAACATGGTATTGAGACAAATAAAAAGAATTTTACACGGTTTCTGATTGTTACAGATAAGGCAAAAACTGAAGTTGACGAGCTATTAGAAGAAGATAGAATTAATAAATCATCTATTGTATTCTCTTTGGCACACGAGGAGGGCAGCCTCTCAAAGATATTGACAATATTGACTTTCTATAATATTAACCTCTCAAAAATTCAGTCGCTACCGATAATTGGACATGAGTGGGAGTATATGTTTTATGCCGATTTGGTTTTTAATAGCTATACACGATATCTACAGTCATTAGATGCTATTAGGCCTCTGTGCAGTAACCTTAAAACTATGGGTGAATATGAAAAAGGCCGACAATCGTACGAACCGAATGGAGTTAGCAGTGAACTGTAAGCAGTGAGTGAACTGAGCGTTAAAGTGTCAAAAGCAGCATTAGAAGGTAATATAATAACTCGGAACAAGAAACCCGAAACAAGAAACTAAAAACTAGAAACACTTTAAAAATGATAACACCTGCAGACAGAATAAGTGAAGTAAAGGAGTACTATTTCTCTGTTAAACTAAAAGAGATAGAGAAGATGCGTCAGGCGGGAGTTGATGTCATAAATCTTGGTATTGGCAATCCTGACTTACCTCCTGCTACCGAAGTACTAGAAGCGCTGCATCTTCAGGCTGCATCACCTAGTAATCACGGATACCAGAGTTACATTGGGATTCCTGAGTTACGTAGTGCATTTACCAACTGGTATAAAAAGTATTACAATGTATCTCTCGAAGCGGGCAATGAAGTGCTTCCGCTCATTGGTTCAAAGGAGGGGATAATGCATATATCCATGGCATTTCTTAATCTGGGGGATGGAGTACTTGTACCAAATCCTGGCTATCCAACATATTCGTCGGTAAGTAAACTGGTAGGGGCTAATATCATAAAATATAACCTGACGGAAAAAGATGGGTGGTTACCCGATTTTGAGGAGTTGGAAAAAGAGGATTTATCATCTGTGAAACTGATGTGGATAAACTATCCTAATATGCCATCAGGCGCAAATGCCACCCTCAACTTCTTTGAAAAGATTATTAAGTTCGGCAAAAAACATAACATACTTATCTGCAACGATAATCCGTACAGTTTTATACTTAACGATACGCAAAGGAGCATACTACAGATTGAAGGTGCAAAGGAGACAGCTCTTGAACTTAACTCGTTGAGTAAATCACACAATATGGCCGGCTGGCGTATCGGAATGGTTGCTTCGAGTCCTGAAATAATAAGTTATATTCTGCGGGTAAAAAGTAATATGGACTCCGGCATGTTTAAGCCACTACAGCTTGCAGCTGCCAAAGCTCTGGAGCTTGACAGCTCCTGGTATACATCTGTTAACAAAGAGTATTTAAGCCGACGGAGAATTGTTTGGAAGATATTGGATACTCTTGAGTGTAGCTACGACAAGAACCAAACAGGAATGTTTGTTTGGGCTAAAATACCAGGCAAACACAAGAGTGGTAAAATGCTCTCGGATGAGATATTAAACAGAAGCCATGTATTTATTACCCCCGGATTTATATTTGGAGATATGGGGGAAGAGTATATTCGCATCTCGTTGTGTTCAAACGAAAATATATTAAACAAAGCATTAGATAGAATTAAAAAAATAAACTGAGGAATTAAAGGAATTTTTAATTGAATATTTCAACAAAAAACCAATTCCTCAAATAAACAAATAAACAAAATAGCCATGAGTTACAATTTAGATTTAGAACCTATTTCGCTACCCGGATTGGAATTAAAACGCCCGTTTCTTATCTCAGGTCCATGTAGTGCGGAAACTGAAGAGCAAACACTTGCCACAGCAAAAGAGTTATCAAAACATGGGTATAAACTTTTCAGAGCAGGAATATGGAAACCACGTACCCGACCCGGCGCTTTTGAAGGTGTGGGAACATTGGGATTACCTTGGCTTAAGAGAGTTAAAGAGGAGACTGGGATGTTTGTTTGCGTTGAGGTAGCAAACACAAATCATGTGTACGAGGCTCTCAAATTCGGGGTAGATGTACTGTGGATTGGAGCCCGCACAACCGCAAACCCATTTGCCGTTCAGGAGATTGCTGATGCACTGAAAGGCATTGACATACCGGTGCTAATTAAAAATCCGGTAAACCCCGATATTGAGCTGTGGATTGGAGCAATTGAGAGAATCAATCAGGCAGGTATTAAAAAGATTGGTGCTATCCACAGAGGATTCTCATCATTCGACGATCCAAAATACCGTAACTCCCCACACTGGCAGATTCCTATTGAGCTGAGACGTCGTATCCCGAACATGCCAATCATCAACGATCCCAGCCATATCTCTGGAAAACGTGAGTTGCTGAAAGAGGTGTCGCAGGAGGCAATGGACTTAAACTTTGACGGTTTAATTGTGGAGTCGCATATCAACCCTGAAAAGGCATGGAGTGATGCAGCACAGCAGCTTACACCGGATGCATTAAAAGATATGATTGACAGTATTGTTCTGCGTAAATCGAAGATTGTAGATGTTCCGCGTGTTACTCTTGATAACCTGCGTACTGAGATTGACACACTTGATAATAAACTTTTGGATCTTCTGAAGGAGAGGATGAAGATATCAGAAGCAATAGGAAAATACAAACTCAAAAATAACATTACTATTCTGCAGACTCGCCGTTACGATGAGATTCTAACGAAACGGAAAGCAACAGCGATTGAAAAGGGTCTTAATCCGGACTTTGTAATTGATATCTATGAGAGCATTCACGAAGAGTCAATACATTGCCAGAATGAGTTGATGAATAAAGAATTGAAAAAGAAGAAACAATAATCATATCCTTTTCTTCCCCCCACAGGGGGGATAGAGAGGGGCTTATTTTTTACTATGAAAATTTGTATTCTCGGAGCGGGGAAAATGGGAGTCTGGTTAACTGATGCATTGTGCCTAAGTCATGATGTAGCTATTTACGACCCGGATATTGAAAAACTTAAGTTTGTCTTTAACACCCAGCGGTTAACACAAAAAGAGCAGATTAAGGATTTCAATCCCGAACTGTTGATAAATGCCGTTAACCTTAAATACACTATAAAGTCTTTCGAAGAGGTACTTCCCTACCTGTCAGATACATGTATCCTATCTGATATTGCTTCAGTGAAAACAGGATTGAAAGAGTTTTATCTGAAAAGTGGCAAACGATTTGTATCCACACACCCCATGTTCGGACCAACCTTTGCCAACCTGAAAGAGCTTCAGCAGCACCATGCAATTATCATTAGAGAATCAGACCATCTGGGTAAAGCTTTTTTTAAGGACTTCTACAGCTCGTTAGGATTGAACATACACGATTACTCTTTTGATAAGCATGATGAAACAATTGCATACTCATTGTCAATCCCATTCTCTTCATCATTGGTCTTTGCAGCAGTGATGAAACATCAGAAAGCTCCAGGAACAACTTTTAACAAGCACATGAATATCGCCAAAGGTTTGTTGTCTGAGGATGATTTTCTGCTTACAGAGATACTCTTCAACCCATACACATACGATCAGGTGGAGGACATAAGATTCCAGCTTAAACACTTGCTCGAACTTATTAAAAACAAGGATAGTGAAGGGATGAAAAAGTTCCTTGCTAAAGTAAGGGGTAATTTGAATGAGCCGAAGGGTAAATAAGAACCCTACCGATTTCCCCGCCGTGGTGGGGAGGAGAATAAAGTTCGTGTAAATTACTAAAATTAGTGGATGATCAACAATATTAAAGATACTGTTCTTCTTGGTATGAGTGGTGGGATAGACAGTTCTGTTGCGGCAACATTACTTCAGGAACATGGTTTTGAAGTTATTGGAATCACCCTACTTACCCATTCCGGAGAAGAGGAGCTGCCCGGAATCAAATCCGCTAAAAAGCTTGCAAAGAAGCTAGGCATCGAACACCATGTTATCGACAGCCGGAAAGAGTTTAAACACAACGTGATTGATTACTTTGTTAACAGCTACCTGAAAGGTGAAACTCCAAACCCATGCATCAGATGTAATGAAGTTATAAAATGGAGATTCCTTTACGACCTCTCCGTGAAGTTTGGTGCTGATTACATCTCTACAGGGCACTATGTTAAAAAAGCTGAACTCAATGGCTACTTCTACATTCAGAAGGGTATAGACCCGGCTAAAGAGCAATCGTACTACCTTTGGAATCTTG
The DNA here is from genome assembly GCA_027010905.1 of Marinilabiliaceae bacterium. Lineage (GTDB taxonomy): Bacteria > Bacteroidota > Bacteroidia > Bacteroidales > Marinilabiliaceae > JAADEM01. The sequence goes on along the minus strand of JALVBA010000011.1, from coordinate 38,536 downwards.
GACAGGACATTCTTAAAAAAGCAATCTTTCCACTTGGCGAACATCATAAAACAGATATAAAAAAGATAGCTGAGAATTACGGCTTTCTTTCCACTACAGGAAAGAAGGAGAGTATGGGAGTGTGCTTCCTGCAAAACAAAGATTATCGCATATACCTGAAAAAGAATCTGCCTGCCAACCATCCTGCTATTCAGCCCGGTAATATCACTGACAATAACAACAATGTGATTGGACAGCATATCGGATTTCCATTTTACACTATCGGACAAAAAAGGTATATCGAAAATATCCCACCAAGCCATTGCGTCATAAATATTGATGCAGAGAACAACCGCTTGATAACCGGACATCGTGACGAGCTCTACTCAAAAACTGTCACGCTACCCACTTTTCGTATCACACCCAACAAATCACTATGGGAGGAGAGAGAGGTATTTATTCGCATCAGAGGCATCGACAGCTCACCGGGTTACTATGGCAATATTAAGGTAAAGAACCATACACTTATAGTTACTTTCAAAACGCCTGTTTGGGCAATTACCCCGGGACAATCACTTGTGTTCTACTATAAGGATATGGTTGTTGGTGGAGGGATTGTTTGAGGTTGGAAAGTTGGTTGTTAAAATAAATATTACAAACCTTGAAGATTCATAAATCTCCACATCAAATAAGGAGCGGAGCACTGCCGGGCTTGTGTTTGGCATTAAAGGAGATTTACATGAACCCGGAATACAATAATAAGGTATTCTGAATTTTAGAGAATGTGATATTGACAATGAACAATGAGACCGGTTGCCTTGGTCTTAACATGTGGCAGATAATGGGCATTGAGAACATAAAGTATCAAGAACGTAGTGCTCCCGAAAAAAGGTAAATACCACTGTCCTCTCTAGGGAAAGGGTTGGAGATAGAGCCGTTTTCTTTTTTTATCCAATATTTTGAACAAATCATCAAATATAGTTGTGTTATAAATAGTTAATTGTTGTTTTTTTTGGTTGTTTTGCTATTGAATGTGCATATTTGGAGTTATGTTAATGTTAAACTATCCTAGTTTAGTCTAAAGTGTTGATTCATTGGTCAAAGTAGGTGTAACTTTTTGCATTGTTCACGTATAAATATGAAAGTTGTTATTTATAGCTCTATAGAATTTATGATTATGAAAAATATATATGCGCTGTTCTTGATTCTGTTTTTTGCAGGTTTTGGGTTGGTAAATGCGCAAACCGGTCCCGGAGGTATTGGGAATAAGGATGGTAGCAACGGACAACCGGAGAATGTTCTTTGGCTTAGGGCTGATGATTTGAGTTTGAGTGGAGGAACTTCAGTATCTGCTTGGCCGGACAGTTCGGGTAATGGGAATGATTTAAGATCTTCTGATAATACAAACATTGGGGATCCTGTCTTTACTTTAAATCAGGTAAATTCTCTACCTGTTGTTACGTTTAGCCATTCGGTTGGAGTCCATGGAACATCTTTAATTTATAATCCTGTTAATAGCTTTATTAGTAGTGAAGTTACAGCCATTATTATTTACCATACTGAGGAGGCTAATGAGGGAGTTATATCCTATGCTTCTTCTGCCTCGGATAATGATTATTTGTTATATAATAGCTCTAATCTAGCAACTTATATTCGTGGTTCGAATCAATCATCTTCATATGATTTGAAAAGTTCATCTTATCAGATTGTTACTCATAAATGGAGAAATAGTAATGGGGAGCTACATTTAATACAAAATGGTACAGATGTATATAGTAGAACAGGATTTAGAACCGGAATATCAATTACGGGAAATGGATGTCTTGTTATAGGACATGAGCAGGATGGGATAGATTACTATGGCAGTAATGGCCAGGCTTTTGATGGTGATATTGCTGAGGTAATAATGTTTGCAACATACCTTAATGATGCGCAACGAACTATTGTCGAAAACTATTTGCAGAATAAATACGGAATAGCAATATCAAATGATGTTTTTGCTTCGGGAGATGCTTCTTATAACGATAATTTAACCGGTGTAGGCCAGGAATCAGATGGTAGTCAGTTGGAGTCGGCAAGTGTGGGGTTTTATGTAAATGCAGATGTTGCATCATTAAATCCCGGTGATTATATAATGTTCGCTCATAATAATACAACAAATACGAGATCAACAGCCGATCTCCCTTCCGGGACTGAGGCACGATGGGCTCGTGACTGGTATGTTGAGAAAACAGGCACTCAAAATGCCACCCTTATATTTGACTTGCCCGAAGGTATCTCCGGTGGAAAATATCCGCAAAATATATTTAACTATGTTTTACTGTACAGGAGTGGTACTTCAGGAACATATTCAATAGTTTCAGGTGTTTCTGCTGCAATAGGTGAGGCCGATCAAGTATCTTTCGACATAACAGATACAGACCTGTCCAATGGTTATTATACACTCGGAACAACTGATCAAACAAACAGTCCAGTAGAAGGAGAGGCAGGTCGCACATGGTATACGTTAATTAGTGGTGACTGGAATGATTGGAATACCTGGACATTAGACCCCTCTGGTGCGCTGCCCAATAACCCATCTCATGAATATCCTCAGGATGTTTCGGAATCTGTTATTATTAAGAGCGGAAAAACGGTTACTATGAATCTTAACAACCTTCATTGCGCGTCACTTAAAGTTGATGGACGATTGGATTTGGGAACTACTACAGGTCACACTTTTGACGTTATATCAGGAACAGGACGAATGCTGATGGCAGCTGATAATTTCCCCTCCTATGTCGATTATAGTGCTTTTGTTGATGAGGGTGAGGATGAGGGTACTGTTGTCTACTACGGAAGTAGTAGCTACTCATTGAATACCTCCTACACTTTCTTCAATATGGAGATAGATATGAATGCAGGCCAGACGGTTACTCTGCTAAAGGATTACGTTATTAATGGCTATTTTACAATTAATAAAGGGACTTTTCAGATTAATGACAATACTGCCACAACAAATTTAGACCTTACTGTTAAGGGTGATGTTTATGTTGAAACAACCGGATTGATACATACCGGTAGTGCAAATGCCCGCCATCAATTTAATTTTTATGGCGATTTTACTAATAAGGGAGAGGTTAAGTTTACAAATCGATCTTCTGCAGCCTATTCGTCAGAAGCAACAGATGGTATTGTAGATGCTAACTTCCTGAGTTCAACAACAGACCAAAATATATCATGTGAGGGAACAACAAACTTTTATCGTATTGAGATTGATAAGGGCTCGGATGCCACCTATATTTTAAATATTGATGCCTCCAACTCTTCATATTTTAATCTGTTTGGTTATGCAAACCAATCTCATGGAGGTGTAACACAGCTAACTGATAACGCTAATGCGTTGGGTCTCATAATGGGAACAGTTCGAATAGGTAGTAACATTAATGTACCCGTATTAAGTTATACTGCCAGTAATTACAATATTTCAGCAGGTGCTAAGTTGTGGGTTGATGGTGGTACTGTGCAGAAGAACAGTGGAAATGCAATTGTTCCTTACGGAACAGTCGAGGTGTCTGATGGGTTGCTGGAATCAAAGATTAACAGTGGAATTACAACAAGGAATAATGGACTGATTAAAGTTTCAGGGGGTATCGTTAATACAAGAGTGATTAGGACTTCAGTTGACGGAGTCTCTGTTGGAGGTTATATCCAATCAGATGGTGAGGTAAATGTTGTTAGCACGGGAACGGCAGATTATTATCACTTCTGTTTAACATATCCGGGCAATACGTTTAGCATGACTGGGGGAATTCTCCACGTCTACAACTCTACCGGGTCAGGAAATAATCAGGGAGGTATTTTTATTGCTTCTGACCCCGAGAATGTCAATGTCACCGGAGGTACTATTATTGCTGAAATCCAAAGCACAACAAATCCTTTTATAATTAATTCAAAGGCTCCTTTTTATAACCTTATTTTACGTAATACTCTGAACAGCACTACTGATCATATATTAGATGATGCATCAAATGTGGGTTCAACCAATGAAAACCAGACAGCTCAACCACTGGTGGTGTTAAATGACTTAACTATTGAGGACAACTGCTTCCTTAATCACAACGGAGAAAACATAGCAATTGGAGGAGATTTTTCAATTGCAGAAAACAGCCAGAAGCAAGGAACTAATAATTACGGCTTACTATATGATTCAGGCAAGCCAAATACTTTAACTTTTAACGGAACCGGAAGTGATACTCTGTATATAGGTCATGATGTTGATGATGGTTATGAATTACATGTAAACAATCTAACTGTTAATAAATCTATAGGTTCCGAAATTGTATTACGGGGAGATCCAAATAAAGATCCAACATTGACTTCGTTGACCAAGGAGTATAATAACAAGTTGTTATTAATTAAAAATACTACAGACATTAACAGTGGAACATTAAACCAGAGACATCAATCCATAAGAACTTATGGGCCTGTTATCATTAGCAAAAATGGTGTTTTTGGTGTGTATGAAGCAGGAACAACACCATTAACTGCCTATATAATGCTAAAAGATGGTACGGATATAGATTCTGAAGACGGAGCAGAAATCGGTAATATGAAACTTAATCCACAAGATGGAAAGTATGTATACTTATCAAATGATGTCCATATTAAACGTATTGGGTATTATAACGGCTCTTTAAATTTAAGGACATATAATGCAAAAGTTGATTATTTACATAAAAAATCTACTATTACAAACGTGGCATCTTCATTTTGTGCGACAGACAGGATGATTTTCTCCGATGCTAATGCATCAGATGGAGGACTGTCTATTTTAATTACAGGAAACGGGACTTATACATTCCCCCTTGGAACTGAAACAACAACTACAAGATATACTTATGCTGAGCTTACCGTATCCAATTTTGTTGATTCAGGCTATGTAACCATTCGTCCGGTTGACGGAGAGCTAAAAACAACTGATTTATCGGGTGATGACTTGTTGAGTTATTATTGGCGTGTAGGGTACGAAGGGTTTGCAAATCTTCCGGGCGTTAAGTATGTATTTAAATATTCCGGGAGTGACATTGAAGCAGGTGATAATGAGAATAATTATTATCCTGGAAAAGTACTTGATGGAGATGGCTATATACGTTCTTATGAACAAAAGTCAAATATTGTAAAGAATAAAAATTTAATAAAATTTAATGATACAGGAGGAACAAGTGGAAATACCGGTAGTGGCTTCATTCTTGAAAAAGCTAATTATACAGCGGGGGCTACAAATAGGTTTTCGGGTACGGTAAAAAAATATTATACACATAACACATCTGGGAACCGTGATTGGAATGTTACTGGTAACTGGGATGTAGACACACCCGGAAGTACAACCCATGCTTTACCTACAGATGGCAGTATTGTGTTTATACGTACAAGCTGTAGAGTAAATATAAAAGATTATAATATTGCAGATGTAGCTGAAGTGAATTTCACGTTTGATCCGGCTGTTGACGGGGATGCTACTACTGAAAGTGTTCCAAGATTACAGTTTTGGAAGGGAAGAACATATAATATAGGAAAAGTTTCGGGCGTTGGAATGGTTTCACTCAATAATGGAGGAGGCCCCACAGTAAATGCCGACTGGGGTGAATTTGCCAATAATGAATATTCGTACTTAATGTATTGGGGGGGGAATGTAACTCATACAGATATTATTCAACCATGTCCTTCGCTAATGATGGAGGGAAGCACTCAGAAGATTAACCAAGATATTACTATTAATAATGACATGATACTGCAGAGTAGTACTAATTTTACTCCCCTGCAAGATATGCTAATTAAGCGTAATTTGTATACAGGTGCTTATAGCGGGGGAACAATGCATTTTCCGGAATCAGGTTCTCCGGTTACCGTAACTGTTGAAGGAGATGTAGATTACTCATATCTAAGAACTTCGACTCCAAGACGTATTATCGTTGATAATTCGGGAAATAGCATCGAACATAAACTAATAGTTAAGGGAGATATAAATCAAGGAAGCAATAATTCATACACTTTAGACCTATTTTCAGTTCAAGGCCAAACTAATGTTATATTAGAGTTAGCAGGGGATGAAAGTGGTGAGTATTATCGCACTTCAACCTCCGTGCCTGATCTGTATAGAGTTGTCATGAACAAAGGCTCTAATCAGGATACCACCTTCACATTTAGCGATAGCTTTTCATTAAACGGTGTCACCTCCGGAGTAGGAGTTGTTAAAGCTATCGAACTACAAAGTGGAATTTTAGTATTGGATGATGCCGCTATAAATATTGATCTGACTACAGGTGATGATGATTTTGAGATTCCATCAACTGCCAGCCTTGAAGTTAAACAGGGAACTGTTAATGCATCAGGAGGTAGTGGCATTTTGCTTGATGGCAAGTTGAAAGTTAGTGGGGGAACTGTTGATATGTCCGGAGGAGATAACTACATTCGCTATTTTGCATCAGGAAGTGCTACCATTGAAGTTACAGGAGGAACTCTTAAGGTTGGGTCACAGATAAGAAGAGGAACAACGTCTACTGAGGGGATGCTGACATACATACAGAGTGGTGGTTCTGTTGAGGTAGGAGCTGATGCTGCCGGTACTGCTAGCCGGGGTATCTTTGAGATTCTGAATGCCGGAAGTTCTTTTACTCATTCAGGAGGATCTTTTACATTGATAAATGATTTGAGAAGTAATCCTACCTCTGCATCGATGTACTTTGATCCTGAAACAGTGAGTCTTGGTACGGGAACAACTATAACATTTGGTAATATGAGTACAACTTCAGGAGACTTTACTCTGTATGCCGGCGAGACATTGGAGAATATCACAATAAACCATTCAGGTACAAATTTAACTCTTTCGGTTGTGCCGTGTACAATAAATGAAGATTTGAACATTGATACCGGAACAACATTTGATGCCAATGGTTTAGTGTTAAATATGAAGGGTGATTTTATTAATTCAGGTACATTCACAGCTTCAGGCAATAACACATACTTTTCAGGCACCTTAGATCAGACAATTACAGGTGCTACTGAGTTTTATAACCTGTATAAGGATCAATCAAACAAATTGACTCTTGCTGATGATATTACAGTAACCAGAGAGCTGCACCTAGGCTTCGGCACATTTGATGATGGGGGTAATGATCTATTTGCTCAGGGGGATATGTATATTGATATTACAACTACAAGTGGTGCTTTAAACGATGGCATTATTGCATCAGGAACATCTCGACAAAACCTTTATGGTAATCCTGTTCTTGCCAAATTTAAAACTGATAATATCAGTGGTATATCTGTTCCTACTGGTAATGTTATTACAATTACTGATGAGCTGAAGTTAAGTAAAGGGATATTTGATATCGGACAGAATCTAATGACATTAACAAAAGATGCCGATATTATTGAGACCTCTCCATTCTCAGAAACTAATATGGTTCAAACCAATATCTCCTTTACCGATGCCGGTATTAAGAAGTACTTCCCAGTAATTAGTTCGGCAACAACATTTGTTTATCCTATGGGGTCAGGAGGTAAATATACGCCAGTAACATTGAATATTTCAAATAGTGCTACTGATAATACCTATGTAAGAGTTAAGGCTGCAAACGAAATTCACCCGTCAATTACAACTACAAACGGCGATCCTGATAATGTACTTAAGTACTATTGGATACTTGATGCAAGTAATGCTTCCGGATTTACAGGTGAAGCAGTAATGCAGGCCTATTCGGGCGATGTTCAACTTACAGGCTTAAACACAGCAGCTGATTATATTACTGCACGATTGTTAAGTCGTTCATCCGGTAATTGGGATAAATACCTCACTTCAGATTTTGAGGAGGGCACTTCAAAACTGACATTTACATTTACCAATACCGATGATGTCGGTATTGATGGTGACTATACCGCAGGTGTTGATGTTGCTATTCCTGATCAAGTAGCTCTTTATACATCAACAAAAGACGGAGACTGGACGGATCAAACAGTTTGGAGTCCTCAATCCCCTGCAGGAGGCCCCCGGGGAGCAAGAGTGCTTATTAAACATGCTGTAACAACTCCTTCTAACTATATTATGTCGTATGCATCAGAAATTGATAATGGAGGAAAGCTAAATGTTAATTCTACTTATGGACATCGTCTTGGGAATGTGTCAGGAAATGGTACGCTTTACATGGAGAGAGGGGATATCCCTGCTGGTGATTATACCGATTTCTTTGCGGCTACAGGAGGTACCGTTGAGTATGGAGGAACCACGAATTATGACATCTTAAGTGAGATGCCTGAAGTAAACAATATTATTGTTAGCGGAACCGGCGACCGAAGACTACCTAATATAGAGGTTCAGCTGTTAGGTGACCTTACAATTAACGGCCCTGACCTGATTAATGAGCAGGTACAGAAACTTGACATCAAGAAAGACATTAACTATACAAGTGGTTCTTATACCTCTAAAACAGGTTTAAATGCAATAGTAAATATGAATGGTAGTTCGCGCCAAAGTATTAATGGACCGGGAAGCTTTACCGGTACAAATTCATTTTATAATTTTGAAATTAATAATGCTAGTGGTATTACTTTGAATACTGATATTGAGATTGACAATAACATGACATTTGGTACCGGAGTAATATTCTCGTCATCAACAAATACTATTACAATTACAAATACGAGTAACACTTGTGTTACAGGAGGAAAAAACACCTCTTACGTTGAAGGTCCTTTACGAAAAGCAATAAACAATAGCGACTATTTTGTATTCCCTATTGGTGATGCTTTGAGATATGGAGAGATTAGGGCAGATGTTGACGGCTCATCGGGTGGTATATGGGAGGCTGAATACTACAACCATAGTCCCGGTGACGACAGTATGGATCCTGCAACAATTGATGGAAGCGGAAATCTAGCTTATGTAAGTCATGGTGAGTATTGGAGAGTAGAGGCACCGGCAACTACTAACACAGCCAACCTTACAATGCGCTGGGATTCCAATAGTGGTGTTAATCCTAATAGTGACTTTACTGTTGCCAGATGGAAAGACCTTGCTACGGATGCATGGAGTGAAGTCTCTACAGGAACTGTTAGTGGAACATCATCAAGTGGAACAACTAATCTGCTATCAAATCTTACATTTGGATTCAATGGCAGTGATAACAGCCACTATATTACTTTTGGCACAATAACTATTCCTGCATATAGCTGGTTGGGAACTACATCTGATTGGTTTACTGCCAGTAACTGGGGTGGGGGCGTTTTGCCCGATGCCAGTTCAAATATAACAATTGCTGTTGTTGCAAATAATCCAGTAATAAGCAATAGTGTTATTGCCCAAGTTAATGACCTTACTATTGAATCAGGTGCTACACTTACTTTAGAGTCTGGAGCACGTATGACGGTAAATGGTGATTTAGTAACAAATGATGGCCTTACAATTGAAAACAGCGTTGCATCTCCTACTTCATTAATTAATCTTGGATCGGTAACCGGTGATGTTACTGTTGAGTGGACATACCCTGATAACAGGTATATGTATGTTGGTCACTCGGTTGATGGTGTTAAGTTTAGTGATTATTCTTCTACATTTACAACTCCCGGAACAGATTTGTGGTTATATCGTTGGCCTAATAGCTGGACGCGCATAACAACTGATGTAAGCGGAAGTAATGGCTTGTCGGGTACGGAAATGGACAAACTTGAGGGGTATGCCGTAAAATCAAAAGAGGGAACTTCTACCCAAGTCATTAGCTACTCGGGTGCATTACATTATGGTACATACAGTAGCACATATGATGGTTATAAGTTGATTGCTAATCCATATCAGGCATATATCGATATGGAGGATCTTGTATCTAACATAGGAACAGCAGATCCTTCAGTGTGGACATCAACCAATGTGTCGGGAGAGCTTGCTTATGCTACTTATAATATCTCTTCCAATGCAGGGGTAAATGGCGGTACACGTTATATAGCTCCGGGTCAGTCGTTCTGGATTGAGCATACTGCCAATTCAACATTAACTATATCTCCGTCTCTTCGAACATTTAACGATAGGACAGCACTGAAAGGTGTTCCATTATCTCAGGATAATGAATTAAGACTTACAATGAATAGTGATGGTTTAAGTGATGAGATCCTTCTGCTGTTTAGACCGGAGGGCACTGTTAATGAGGTTATCGAATATGACTCTAAAAAACGGATGGGAAGCGCCGAGTATATTCCAAATATATATGCCTTGAAGGGGGCTGAAAAGGTTGTTATTGGAGCCTATCCTGAAGCCGGAATGATTGATACTGTTAAATTGGGGTATAAATTCTCTCAGGTTAAAGAGATATCTTTGAGAGCAACAAATATTAATCAGTTTGGGGCTATGGATAATGTATACCTTTTTGACAAATTGACTGATGTTGAAGTTAACCTACGTGATACTCCGGAATATACTTTCACATCTACTGCCGGAGAGGATGCAGACAGGTTTGAGATATACTTTACACATGTTGCTACAGCTATTGATGATATCGACAATGGCTCGGCTATTGGAGATGGAATCAACATTTACGGAACCGGACAGAAAGGTTTTGTAAAAGTTACAGAAGATATTCTGGCAAACTCTAAGGGTAAGGGTATAATCAGACTTTTCAATGCTTCAGGTAGAATGCTGAAAGAGTTTAACCTAACAGATATTAAAACAACTATTGATCTTCCCGAAGCTTATGGTGTGTATGTTATCACTGTTAGTACAGACGATATGGTTGTAACAGGTAAGGTTACAAGGGTAAAATAGAGTTTAATTAGGTTTTTCATCAAACTTATCATGCATTTGGCTAACATTTTCTTTATCTTACCGTATAAGAATTTTAAATTACTTTAATCGAAACCATAATAGTTTAGTTTATGACACGTTTTTATACTTATAAAAAATCATTGTCTCTTCTTATTTTATTTTTTATCTCCTCAATTGTTTTCAGTCAGTCTGATGGTGATTACAGAACATCGACCACCGGAACAATAGACTGGTCAACAGTTGCTAACTGGGAGGTATATAACAGTGGTGCTTGGGCAGCAGCAGCAGAATATCCCGGTCAATCGGCCGGAACGGGAGAGGTTACAATTAATAGTGGTGCTCAGATAACTCTTGACCTGACTCCTGCTAATGCAGTTGGCAGCTTGACTTTTGCCGATGGAACAACATCAGCAACTGATGTGACTTTTGGCAACAACAGTCTGACTATAACAGGAGCTGTAACTTTTGGTAATCCGTCGGCTAATGCTGGGGATCAGTTTGTGTATGTAAACTCAGGGATATTAACATGTGCATCGGTTACAATGGTTGATACCGGAGATGACGGTGAAGATACCGGAATTGAAATTGAGGGTGGTACTCTGTCAGTAAGTGGTAATATCTCTATGGCTGATGCTAATAGAAACACTCTGTCTTTTGTTAACTCGGCATCAGGAACTCTGAATATCGGAGGCGATTTCTCAGGAGGCTCTTTTGTATGTGATAACTCAACAGTAAATCTTAATGGAAGTGGAGCACAATCTGTTCCGGCAACAACATATTACAATCTTACAACATCAGGTGCAGATATTAAGTCGCTGCAATCTGATGCTACAGTTTCAGGACTATTAACAATAGATGGAACATCAACATTAACTTTAAACAGCAATATCCTAACAACGGCAGGAAACGTAACAGTTAACAGTGGAGCCACTTTAGAATTAGACGATAATGCAACATTAAAACTTGATGATGCAGCAACGCTATCCAATAGTGGAATATTTAAGGTTGTAGGCACATCAGGCAATGTTGCCACAGTAACTAAAACAGATGCAGGAGCGGGCGGTTATACTATTTCGCAAACTGCATCAGGGACAGTTTTTCATGCACTTTACGCTCTTTTTGACTATTCGGGAGGGATAACAATTACTGATGGGACAGTTGATAATACAAATAATTTTGGATACACCACGTTTGATCATGGTACCGCAACTGAGTATCTACAGCTAACTAACCTCAATAGTATAGGTGGATTATCATCAATTCAGTCAACAGTTTTTAATAGTGGCCCAACTTACAATGTATCACGTACTGCCGGAACCGGAACAGTGACATTTGTTGATGCGTCAGGTACTTTTGCCGGTGAAATAAATGATAACGACACGGGTACGCCGGGGACTTTAATAGAGTGGCTTAGCTCGGCCTCAACCTTTTACTCAACAGGAAATGTGTCGGCAGGATTAACAGCAAGTTGGACAAGCAATAGCGACGGAACAGGTAGTAACCCCTCTAGCCTGCAGGATGGCTCTGCCATACTGATTGTTCAGGACGGGCATACAGTAACATTTGACAATAATATTGATAGTGTTTATGTGAATAAACTTATTGTTGGTGGGGGTACTTCCGGTAGCTTTATTATTGGTGAAGATGCTACCCAAAAGAGCTTGTCGGTACAGGAGTTGCTCGAAGTTAAACCGGGTGGTAGCCTTACTTCCGGTTCAGAAGGTGCACCGGCTCATATTATTCGACTATATGGTAATTTGGTTAATAACGGAACAGTTAATCTGCAACAGTCATTTACAAATGTTGCTGACGTTAAAGTATACGGAAATATGGAGATTGGAGGTTCTGTAACCTCTACATTTAACAACCTTACTTTTGCCGCCGGCTGTAATGTAAAATCAAACATTGCTGTTGATGTGAATAAGAATATCTATCTTGAATCAGGAGCAACCTTTAATGATGGTGGTTTCAATCATACTGTTGAGTACGACTGGAATAATAATGGTGGCACGTACAATGCTACCGGATCGTTGGTTTTTGACGGTGGTACAGGCTCGATAAATGCTACCGGAACAAATACCACATTTAACGATGTTACATTCTCCGGTGGTGGGCTTAATGTTATTAAGCAGGGAATCACTGTTGATGGAGATCTTACAATAACTAATAATACGCAGGTCTCTGCTGGAAATGTGATAGTTACGATAAACAGCAACTTTAGCGTTGAGTCAGGGTCTGAATATAATCAGGTACAAAACAGTACAAACTTTAATGGCACGTCAGCGCAAACACTCAGCTTGGATGGTTCAACATCTTTTAACGGTGTTGGTTTTTCAAACGGTGGTGTTAATGCAAAAACAATAGAGGGAAATATTGTTGCTAAAGGTAGGGTTACGATCAATACCGGTGCTACCGTTGACGGTAATGATGACTATACATTTCATGGAGGCTTAAGGATTAATGGCACCTGTAATTTTACCAGCACTGTTACTATGAAAGGTGGCTATATTGATGCTTCAGATGCAGGGGTGACCAATATCTCAATTGGAACTGCAAAACTTATAGTTGATGGTAATGTGTATCTCAGGCATACTGCCGGAGGAAGTGTAGTTTCAGTAGATATGCAAAACGATGTTTTGATTCAGAACGGTTATATCGTAATAAATGATGACGCCAGATTAACCGGACAGGCAGGTAACACATTAACTGTTATGGCAAGTAAGAATCTATATATAAGGGGTAGTGATAATTTCCCTAGTGGTTTTGGAACTATTGATCTTGATCCGGCATCTTTCGTGAGATATGATGTTGATATTCCACAAACAATCAGGGGAGGGGGCTCTGTAGTTTATGGGCATCTCTATCTTAACCATAACACCAAAACTGTTGATGAGGCATTAACTATAAAAGGAAATATGTATCTGTATGGAGCATTAACGCTTGATCTTGGTACTTATACCCATGTTTTTTCGGGATATGCAATCTATAACGGAACAAACAATAGTTCTATCAATGGTTCTAATGCTACATTTATTATTGGAGATACTGACGCTAATCAATATATACGTGAGAATGGAACGGGAAACTACACTTTTGGAAATCTGATTTTTCGTCAGACGGGGGCAACAGCTATTCGTACAAAATATTTCTATCCGGGTTGTAATATTACCATTTCCAATGATCTTACTATCGAAAATATTGGAGGAACATCCGCAATTCAGATGATTGTTGATTTGAATGATATTGATATTGCCGGACCGGCAAATAACTTCTCTCTTGGTGCCAACTGTAAACTATATACTGATAATGCCGATTTTGGAGCTAATGTTATCAGCAGTTTCTCCGGAACAAAAACTCTTGATGTAGCAAGTACTGTCTATTATACTCTCGATGGAGCTCAAAATATTGCCGGAGGGATAACCTATGGAAGCATAACTTTTAATAATGGAGATAAGACAGCTACCGGAGCACTGGATATAAATGCTGATATATTCAGGTATGGTGGAACACCGGTATTTCACGATGGCGGTTTTACTCACACGATTGCCGGAGACTGGAGACTGAATAGTACCAATTATTACACCAGCTCCTCTGCTACAGGTACTGTAGTTTTTGATGGTGTTAATCAGGAGATTGACGGGTATAACTTCAATAATATAACAATTGCAAGTAGTGGTACTGTTAATGTTGCGAGAAGCCTTACGATTTTTGGTGACCTTACGGTTAACGATGGCAGCTCTCTTGATGTTGCTACCCTGAGTATAACTATTGGAGGAGATGTTACGGTTGTTGGAACAGGTGTGTATACTCAAACTACAGGAACAACAACAATGAATGGCTCAGCAGACCAAACACTATCTCTTAACAGCTCATGTCTTTTAGGGAATTTTACAATAAATAAGCCAACCCCTACAGGTAAGGTGACCGTTGCAACCGAAATGCATGTAACCGGAAACACTACCATTACATCAACTGCCGGTGTGTTAGATATCTCAAACCGTAATATTTACCTTGGCGGAAGACTATATGTTCGTGAAAACGCCGGAGTGCCAAACTTTATAACAACAGGGAGTACTGTATATTTTAATGGCTCTACAGGTCAATATATTTATAACTATCACGAGGATGACCTAACTTTTAATAATGTTGATTTTTCCGGTAGCGGCGATAAAACATTTACATACTCAAATCCTGCTCCTGCTGTCGCATCCACCAATCTAGTAGTTAATGGTAATCTTACTATTAATAACTGCGTGGTTGATGGACATGCAATGGAGATGTATGTTAGAGGTAACTGGGTAAATAACGGAACCTTTAATCACTATAGAACTGTTCGTTTTGATGGTGCAAATCAATCGATAAGCTCCTCCTCTTTTTACCATGTTAAGTTTGTTGGGTCAGATACCAAAACCCTAACAGGTGGTATTAATGTAGCTTACGATTTGTACATCGATAGTGTTGCAACACTCGATGCCAACAATTATGATATTACCCTCGGGCGTAGCTGGTATAATGATACTACCACTGCTGGGTACACTCCAGGTACGGGTAAAGTTATTTTTAACGGCGCAAGCAGTACAAATATCTATACCGGAACAACTAGCGGATCACAGGCAGGTAAAAACTTCTATCAGGTTGAGATAAACAAAACGGGTACTACATATCTGCATGGTGATTTGGTTGTTGCAAATGATTTTATTCTTAGCAGTGGTACTTTTTATACCTATGAGCATGGATTATGGGTTGGTGGCGATTTTGATGTTGCCGGAACATTCAATGCTAATAGTTCGGCAAATGAGATTACACTAAACGCATCGGGTGGAACAAAAGTGTTTAATCCTAATGGAGCAGCATTACGTAAAGTTGTAATTGATGCACCGGGTACAACATATAATTTGGGGTCTGATTTTTCAGTTCAGTCGGCAGATATGAGTATTGCCAATGGTAGTTTAATTATGAATGGGAATAGGCTGAAAGTGTTAGATAGTGGCCGGAAAATAGATATTTCAGGAGGAACATTGAAGGTGGATACCGGGGCTGTTGTTGAGTTCACCAATACACAATCGCTGAACCTTAGCAGTGGGAATCTCTATATTGTTGGTGCAGATGGTAATTTAGCTCAAATTGAGAATACCAGTACTACTGCATCTCGTCTCTTTTCGATAAATGCTACAGGAGGAACTGTTTTTGCTAACTACTACAAAATCCAGCAGGGTAACCTCACAATTTCAGGGTCTGCAACTATTGATGCTACAAATAACCTATCGAACGGAATATATACAAATGGAGCAGGTGCAGGAGCATACCTGACTCTTACAGGATTGGACTTCTCAGATTTCACAGTTGATAATGTTGTCTTTAATGCAGGATCTACATATAACGTATCGCGCACTTCCGGTTCGGGAGTTATTACGTTTAATGATGCTACAGGTGGACTGGCAGGTGAAAGCTACGAAGAGGATGATGGTGTACCGGGTACACTTATCAGCTGGACCTATCCGGCAGGATATTATTGGGATGGTGGTGCAGGCACCTCAAACTGGAATGATGCTAATAACTGGGAGAGCAATACCATTCCGTCTTTGTCCGATATTGTATATCTCAACCATAAACATGTTTCGGCAGCCTACACTGTTGATGTGTCAACGTCTGATGGAGCATGCGAAAGGCTGACGATGGATAGCGGAGGAGGAAACACTATAACCCTAAATATAGGTAGTGGCAGAAAACTTGATGTTGCTCAGGATGTTACAATTGGCAGCAGTACAACTTTGGCACAAGCTGATAATACAGCAATGTTATATGTTGGAAATAGCTGGACTAACCTTGGAACCTATACTCATAACAATTCAACAATAACTTTCAATGGGGCTTCGGGTAACTACATAATAGCTTCGGGCGGTACAGGTGCTGGCAAATCTTTCTATAATTTTGTTGTTGATGCTCAAGAATCATCTCAATATGGACTTGATGCTACTATTAAGGTTGAGAATAATTTGACAATTACTACCGGAATATTTGATCTTGCGTCACCTAATAATGATGTGACAATAAATGGAGACTGGTATATTGATCAGGCAAATGGAGGAAGCTTTGAGGCTTCTACTGCTGACGTAGTATTCTCTGGTACTGATCAGACTGTTACCAACGGAATATTCTATAATTTGATTATTGCCTCTTCAGGAACTACAACATTAGGTTCTAATATTGCTGTCGAAAATGTTGTAACCATCAATAGTGGTTCAACATTTGATGGACAAGACAATAATATTTATGTGCGCCGACATTGGCAGAATGATGGAGGTACATTTACTCAATCAAGTTTGGGTACTGTGGTTTTTGATGGTATATCAACTCAGTATGTAGATCAGGGTACCAGTAGTACTACATTTAGTAATGTCACATTCTCAAATAGAGGGACTAAATATCTTAACAGAGATGTCACAGTTAATGGCGATGTGTTGATAAATGCCAGTAGTGGAACCGTTGATGTTCGAACACATCAGCTGACCGGAAATGGAGTTAGTAACACGTTAACCTGTAACAAATATTTACAGATAGAGGGTGCTGACAACTTCCCTCAAGGTTTTGAGACTATTGATTTTGCTACGTACAGTTATGTTTTCTATTATGCCGATATCACCCAAAATATCTACCCCACAACATACGGAAACTTAAGACTTCGCAGATTAACCAATGATGCTGCAACTCCGGTAGATAAAATTGCAACAGGTAATTTGATTATAAAGGGTAGTTTACAGTTTGATTATGAGCCAAGGCCTGCTGTTTTGGATATGGCGACAAATGATGTAAATATTACTCTTACCGGTAGTATCACTATGACACCAGGCTCTTCAATTACTTGGGGTACAGGAAACTCTACATTGACTCATGTTGGAGCTAATTGGTACATTGATGAGGATATAACAGGTTTTAATAATCTTATTCTTGCTGGAACAGGAGCTAAGTATCTTCAGGGTAACACTACGCAAAGTGCTCTTGCCATCACCGGAGATTTAGAGATAAAGAGTGGTATTGATCTGAGGATGTATGCCACAACTTCGGCACCAAATAATTATAGGAGAATTTCTGGAACGGCCTCTAAGACAATAAGTATGGAGACCGGTTCACGCATATTTAACTCTACTCCGGCATCTGTTGCTGTTGCAATACCTGAGGGGTTTGGCACTTATGATTTTAATGAGAATAGCACCTACTACATGTATTCGGGTAGCGATCAAACAATATTTACAGGTTCGAATATTGTATATGGTAATCTTATTTTTTACTATGAGAAGAGTGTTACATCGGATGGTGTGGCAGACCTAAATATTGACGGTAATTGGGATGTAAATGTCTCAACCTATTACGATGGTGGTAAGGATGTGAAGATTGCCGGTGCAAATATCTACCTCACTAATTATGTGCCATCATCAACGGCTCGGAAAATTATTCTTGACGGCCCTCGTGACCAACGAATACTCGACAACAGAAATAACAGCGTTGAAGTGGCAACTCTTCAAATATCCGGAACCAACATAAAAACCATTGGGGATGGAAATGATGTGGTAATTATTAATGGCGATATGATTATCGATAATGATGTTACAGCAACCACTAACAGAAGTGTGACGTTTAACGGAGCCAACTGGACAAATAGCGGCATCTACAAACAAACAGGCAATACTCTAAACTTTAATGGAGTATCAGACCAAACGATAGATGCTGGGGCTTCTAATGCTGAGAACCACTTTTATAATATTGAATTCTCAAACGCTTCAACCAAAACATTTGTTAACAACGGAGCCGATATTAATGGCGACCTCACAATAAATGCCGGAACGGTAGAGCTAGGTTCACTATCCTATAACCTTTACGACGAATTGTATAATACAGCAGGAGGAACACTTAATAGTAGTAGTGCCAATATCACTTTTGATGGTACATATCAGGATATTATGACACCTGCATTTAAAGTAAACAACCTTACTTGTAGCGGTCAGTATCGTAAGCGTATGTTCTCTGACTGGACCATTAACGGTGATCTTATTATTGAATCTGGGGTGCAGTTAAATACTTCTGATGGTGCTTCTGTTCCTAATTATTATGATATCTTTATAAAAGGAGACTGGACGAACAACGGAACGTTTATCGACTATACGTCAAAAGTTACATTTAACGGAGCTTTGTCTCCAGTAAATATTACCAGTGGCGGGTATAACTTCTATGATGTTGATTTTGCACCTACATCAGCAGTTACTTATAAACTTTTAAGTGATGCAACAAGGTTTGACGATGTGATGAATATCGGTACAGATGCAGAGCTAAGTTTGAATGGTAAAACTTTAACAATTGGGCGTAACAACGCTGTAGATAATGTTCACACTGTAGATGGTACACTTACTATTGATGGTGGTGCTAAACTGATTGTGAATAACTATCCAACACAAGACACTATAAATGTTAATGGTACGTTTAATATGGTGGGTGCCGACAATTCTCATGTGGCAACACTCTCGAGTGAGAGGACTGACAATAGAAGTAAATCATTGATCAATATTGAATCAGGAGCTACACTTAATGCACGCTACTATCTGGTTGAGTATATTGCCGACGAAGGACTTAATCTTAAGCCCGGCTCGACACTTGACGCTACTAACAACCTGTCTGACGGTACATGGCTGAATCTCCGTAATGTTCAGGATGCCCGTTACATGATTCTTGAAGCTTCCTATTCAGGAGATACAATATCAAATATCTCATTTGGATATAATGGCGTTCCTACTCAGGGGAAACATTACAATGTACAGCGTAAGATTACTTCATCGGTAGTTGTCTTCAAAAATGTAACAGGAGCTCTTGGCAGTTTCCGATTTGAGGATGATGACCAACTACCTTCAAGTGATATTGGATACCTGCATTGGCCAACAGTAACTGAAACATACTGGATAGGAGATATTGATGTTGACTGGCATAAAGCCGGTAACTGGGATAATGGAGTACCAACAGCCAATAAAGATGCTATTATTCCCGACAGGGATAATGACCCCGTTATTTTCAATGGCGATGCAGAGTGTAAAAGTTTGAAAATTACCGATGGACTATTGAGGCTTGAGAGTGATCGTGGCATTACTGCCCATGCTGATGTGTCAATTGCAGATGGTATGTTGTATGTCAATTCCACATCCAGTAATATCACTGTTGGAGGCGATTGGATTGTCGATACACAGGGGCACTTCTCTCACGGAAATGCAACGGTTACATTCAATTCAGGCGAAGGCTCTGCTATGATTGTTCCGGGATCATCAGACTTTTATAATTTGGTGTTTGATAATGCTCTTACAACCTTTTCAATATCTTCATCTGAAATGGATGTTGATGGTGACTTTGTTATTAACAGTGGTACAGTATCACCATCTGTAAATAATTACAATTTCAACTTTAAAGGTGATTATACTATAAATAGTGGTTCATACAACACTTCATCAGCATCCAATGGAACGATAGTGCTTAATGGAGACGGTGACCAGACCATTACCAATGGTATATTCTATAACCTAAAGGTTGAGGGCTCAGGGGATAAACTCTGTGATGGAACGGTTTCTGTATATGGAAAAACTACCATCTCTTCAACACTAAAAGCGTTGCCGGGAAGTACGATTGATTTTAAAGGTGATATGCAGATTAACTCATCCGGAACATTTAATGATGGTGACGAGAGTCACACATTTAATGGTATTAACTGGTATGGTGATGGAACTTATGCCGGCAGTGGTACTGTTACATTTAACAGAACAAACGGAAACCAGAACCTATATGCTGCAAGTTTCAATAATTTAGTTGTTGATTGCACTCATCGTACACTATACCTCAAGGGGGATGTGAATGTTACCGGCGATGTAACTGTTAATGCAGGTGTTACAAGTGTATATCTTGATACCTTCACAATAACAAGTGATGGAACGGGTACTTATACTGTTGGTGATGATAATATTAATGTTTATGTTTATGGAGTCAATAATTTCCCAAAAGCATTTTCATCGTATGATATCTCAGCATTGAGTTATACCAGATATTACGGTGGTTCAGATCAAAATGTAGCAGGTGTACCTTATGGGCATCTGGTACTGAATTATGAAAACACCAAAACACTTACGGGAAATGTTGAAGTTAAGGGAAATCTATATTTTAATAACTCAACACTCGATGTAAGCGCAAGTAACTATACTATAATTATAAGTGGGAGATGGTATAACACCTCTACCGGTAACTTTATTTGTCGTCAAAGCGATGTGATATTTAATGGAACCGAGAATCAGTATATCTACTCAACGGCATCGAATCTTAACGATTTCTACAACCTGACAGTTAGCTCCTCAAATATTGTTTATGCCTACAGTAATACATCAAATGATTTTGTTATAAAAAATAACCTGACAGTTACAAGTGGACAGTTTAGTGCCAGTGGAAGAGTTATTTATATAGGTGGTGATATGACAACTTCAGGATCTGGTTCATATGTTAACAATACCGGAACATACTACCTGCGTAAAGCAGCGGGTAGTGCCAATATTAGCGTGAATGGTTCAAGCTTGTTAAATCTTACAATTAATAGTGGTGCTACCTATACAGCACAAGATAACATCTCTCTTGTGGGTGACTTTAATCTGATAGCCGGTGTATTTGACGGGAATGGTAAAACAATCAATCTGGGTAATGGAGGTTCAGATATTGTAACTATTGACGGAACTTATAAAGTAGGAAACAGTGGTGTGCTGGGTATTGGTAACGGAACATCGCTAAAGGTTAATAGTGGGGGACGAATAGAGGTTGTTGGAGGTAAAGTTTCAAATAACTCTTCGGGCGGTAGATATAGTTTTACTGTTGAAGGTGAGATTGCTGCCGATAACTATATATTTGAGAATATGGCCAGCAGTGGTATATATCTTACTCCCTCCTCTACAATTGATGCTACTTATCATTTTAGTAACGGAACATTCTCCGATGGAGCAACTACAGGTCAGCTGTTTAGAGTTGAGAATACCCAAAGTTTTACCGGTGCAAATCGTATAGAGAACGTGTCGTTCCCAAATAATCCGGGAGGTAGTGCATCTAATATCTCTAAGTATAGTTCTGCATCAGGTACACTTGAGTTCTATAACTCATCGGGAGTGTTTGCCGGTGAATCGTTCGATAATGACCCTAATGATTTGATTGATTGGACGGGGCCTGTTAAACTAACATGGAACGGTTCGGTAGATACTGACTGGAATAATGTAAGTAACTGGTCAGCCAGTTCAGGATCACCCATCGTACCTATTTCATCTACTGATGTTATTATTCCCGGAGGACTGGTTAACTATCCAAACCTTATAACTCATGACCAGCACTCAGGTAGCTTAACAATAGATAATGGAGGTCAGCTGAAGATTAATACTCCAGCTGACGCAGCAGCGGTTGACCTCGACATAAATGGTTCATTTGTTATTAACGGACAGCTACAGGTCAACTCAACGAATGATTATATTACTGTTGAGAGTGATTGGTATAGGGGTACTTCAGGTGTAGTGGTAAGTAAAGGGGTTGTTACATTCGACGGAACTGCCGGTGTAGGTGTAATAAACAACAGGGGTACAGCATTTAATAATCTTGTGTTTGCCGGTACGGCTCAGTATCAGTTGGGATATGCCACTACCGTTTCAGGTGACCTGACAATAAATCCGGGTGCTACATTTGGTGCAAGTTCGGGTGATTATGCTTTGACTGTTAAGGGTGATTGGATTAACAACGGAACTTTCAATGCTGAACAGGGAGAGCTAATATTAGGTTCGGAAACAAGTAACCGAAATATCAATTGTGGTACATCTGCTTTTTATGATGTGACTATAAATTCAACAGGTTATACCTATACTCTCGCAAGTAGTATGAGGGTGACAAACGATTTGGGTATAACAGCCGGCACGTTAGATCTTAATGCTAATACTCTTAGAATAGGTAATACAATATCTATCTCAGGTGAATTAAAGGTAAATGCCGGAGCAACCCTTGATATGGACAATGGAGCAGCACTTGCTGTGAATAATGGCGGCTCCATAGAACTTCTGGGAACTGATAATGCCAACAGGGCAACACTTACCAGCTCTTCTTCCGGTAGGTACTCGTTTGATGTGAACTCAGGAGGTTCGATAAAGGCACAATATTATCAGGTGGACTATACCGATGCCGATGGACTCTATATGGCTCCGGGAGCTAATATTGATGCTACCAACAACCTCTCTGATGGAATATTCTCAAATGGATATCCAAACTCAGGTAGTTACATGACTCTGTTACATGAGATGGGAGTGGATGATTTTACGCTCAAAAATTTGGTGTTTAATTCAGGTCCGAAATACAATGTTACACGAACATCTGGAACCACAATATTCCATTTTGAAGATGCCAATGGAGATCTTGGTAACTATCTTTATGAGAAGGATGACGAGGTAACACCGAGTCCCTCTTCAGGTCTGTTGCAATGGCCTTATGTGAAGCTATATACTTGGGAAGGTGATGTGAATAGTAACTGGGGTGACGCTGGTAACTGGTTTGATAGTCAACTTCCAGGAGAGGCCTCAACAGTAACAATTAAAGATGATGGAGGCTCTAATCCTATAATAAAAGCGTCTGATGGGGAGATACTTATAACAGGAATGACTGTTGAATCAGGTACAGTAACCTTGCAGCCGGGATCAAGAGTGACACTCAAAGGTGATTTGAATACTGCTGACGCCAGTAATGTGGTTATTCAGAATACAGTAGTCTCACCAACAGTATTGATAAATGAAGGTGCTACCGATGCAGTAACCGTAGAGTGGATATATCCCAATAACAGATATATGTATGTTGGTCACTCTGTTGATGGTGTAACCTACTCTGATTACTCTACACCAATAGTGGATCCAGCAAATGATCTGTGGCTATATCGTTGGCCAAATGTTTGGACACGTATAACTACTAATGTTGCAGGAAATGATGGTTTAGCCGGCTCTGAAGAGACTTTGGAGGGATATGCAGTTAAAACAAAAACCGGTAGTGATGTTACAGTTAGTCATGTCGGTAATTTAAGAAACAGTACATACAATAGCACTTTTGATGGCTATAAATTGGTGGCTAATCCTTATGCTGCATATATCGACTTAGACGATCTTGACTCTGATATAGGAACTGCCGATCCAACAGTATGGACTTCAGCAAATGGTTCAGGGGAAC
Organism: Marinilabiliaceae bacterium; assembly: GCA_027010905.1. GTDB lineage: Bacteria > Bacteroidota > Bacteroidia > Bacteroidales > Marinilabiliaceae > JAADEM01. The sequence goes on along the minus strand of JALVBA010000011.1, from coordinate 14,514 downwards.
TTGCTTACGCAACCTATAACCTGAGTAATGGACAGGGAGCCAACGGTGGAACTCAATATGTTGCACCGGGACAGTCGTTCTGGATTCAGCATACTGCAAATTCAACCTTAACCATTAGACCTACATTGCGAGGCTACGGTGACAATGGAGTGTTAAAAGGAGCTATGTTAACACCTAATGATGTGCTTAGAATTTCTCTTAATGATGAGAGTAACAGCGATGAGTTAGTGGTACTGTTTCGCTATGGAGGTGCTGTAGATGAGCTGACAGAATATGACTCGAAAAAGCGTATGGGTAGTTCTAAAATAGTTCCCAACATCTATGCTGTTAAAGGTGGCAGTAAAATTGTCATAGGCACATATCCCAACAATGCAGCCGGGGTTGACACTATTAAGCTCGGATATAATTTCTCACAAAAGAAACTGATTACTCTTCGAGCTACAAATCTTCGCGAGTTCTCAGCAATCGATGATATATATCTTTTTGATAAAAAAGAAGGTATTGAAGTTAATCTGCGTGATGCCCCGGAATATACATTTATGTCAACCGGAAGAGAGGATGCAGACAGGTTTGTACTCTATTTTACCCATGTTACAACTGGGACAAATGGTAATGGCGGTGCTTTGGCAAGAGAGGGTGTTCATATTTATGGAACCGGTCAGAAAGGTTTTGTAAAAGTTAATGAAGAAATCCTTGCAAGTGCTAAGGGTAAAGGTATAATCAGACTTTACAATGCTTCAGGTAGTATGCTGAAAGAGTTTAATCTTACAGATATTAAAACAACTATTGACCTTCCCGAAGCTTATGGTGTGTATATTATTACTGTTAGTACAGACGATATGGTTGTAACCGGTAAGGTTTCGAGGGTGGATTAGTGGGGAAAGAGAAGCCCCCTCCGGCTCCCCCTAAGGGGGAGAGAGAATTATTAGAGTCAAGGCTTCACTTCAAGTGAAGCCTTGACTTGTATTTAACTCTACTTTAACTATTTTCCCCTCCCGCCACGGCGGGGAGGGTTAGGGAGGGACTTTCCTTTCTTTTTCCTCCCCTTTGAGGAGGTTAGGAGGGGCTGGTGTTACTAGGGAGGAGCCGGTGTTATCTCTTCTCCTTAAAAAATCTAACCATTAGCTCGCTTGCTTGATCCTCCATTATTCCATAAGTAACCTCTGTTTTTGGGTGTAGCAGATTTGGTTGAAATAGACTATAGCCCCTTTTTTCATCTTTCAAACCGTAAACAACCCGGCCTATTTGTGCCCAGCTTAGCGCTCCGGCACACATTGGACATGGCTCCAGAGTTACATAAAGAGTGCAATTCTTCAGGTACTTGCCTCCCAAATATTCGGCAGCAGCAGTTATTGCTAACATCTCAGCATGAGCCGTGGCATCGTTAAGTGTTTCCGTAAGATTGTGAGTACGTGCAATTATCTGCTTTTTACAAACAATCACTGCACCCACAGGCACTTCATCTTTTTCCAAAGCCATTTTTGCCTCTTCAAAGGCCTGTTTCATAAAATATTGATCTGAGAAGTCTATCTTTTCCATGTTGTCCACGAATTACACCAATTTACACGAATTAATTTAGCATTAGTTGCATATATCTCTTTTAAAATCGTACGTAAAGCTGTTAAATCTATCTCCTCCCCCATGTGGGGAAGATTGGGAGGGAGTATGACATTCTGCCTTTGCAGAGAGTACTTCATGAATGACCTGACGCTGATTTTAACCGATGAATGTTGCGAATTTACCTGAATTATTCTTTTGTAAAAAATAATCAATAATAATTTGTATTTTCGCATCCTGAATTCGCACCTGTCCCGCATAGCGGGGTGTCAAGACAAAAATGAAAGGATAATAAAAAGTGGATAGAACGATTTTCCTTTTTATAGAGTAATATGTATTGATTAAAACAACTGATTAGGCAAAATATTTATAGGTAATGTACAGAACACACACATGCGGTGAATTGCGTTTGGAGAACGTAAGTGGTAAAGTTTTATTGAGCGGATGGGTTCAGAAGATAAGGAATCTTGGAGGAATGACTTTTATCGATCTGCGCGACAGGTATGGGATAACCCAACTTGTTGTTGATGGTGAGACGAACAAGGATTTAAGTGATGAGGTTCGTGAGCTTGGACGTGAGTATGTAATTCAGATTGAAGGAGTGGTTGCAGAACGAAGCAACAAGAATCCTAAAATGCCAACCGGTGATGTGGAGATATTGTTAGAGTCGTTAAAGGTGCTTAACTCATCGGAGCTGCCACCATTCACCATTGAGGATGATACTGATGGTGGTGAGGAGCTGAGGATGAGATATCGATATCTCGATATTCGACGTAACCCCATTCGTGAAAATCTGGAGCTGCGTCACCGTATGGGATTTGAGATTCGTAACTTCCTAAACTCACTCAACTTTATCGAGATTGAGACTCCTGTACTGATTAAGTCAACACCCGAAGGGGCGCGTGATTTTGTTGTGCCTTCACGGATGAACAGAGGTGAGTTTTATGCTCTGCCTCAGTCGCCACAAGTTTTCAAGCAGCTATTGATGATTGGCGGAATGGACAAGTACTTTCAGATTGTTAAGTGTTTCAGAGATGAGGACTTGAGAGCCGACCGCCAGCCTGAGTTTACTCAGATTGATTGTGAGATGTCGTTTATCGATCAGGACGATGTGCTGAACTCTTTTGAGGGGCTGGCAAAGCATCTTTTTAAAAATATTAAAGGGGTGGAGATTGACTATGATTTTCCTCGTCTGCCATATTCTGAAGCGATGAAATATTACGGTTCAGATAAACCTGATATCAGATTTGAGATGAAGTTTGTTGAGATTTCAGATACGGTAAAGAGTAACGGGTTTAAGGTTTTTGATGATGCCGAATATGTTGGAGCTATTTGTGCTGCCGGTTGTGCCGGATACTCGCGTAAGCAACTCGACAAACTTACCAACTTCGTTAAGAGTCCTCAGGTAGGTGCTACCGGAATGATCTACATTAAATATAATCAGGATGGCACTGTTAAGTCGTCGGTTGATAAATTCTTCTCTCAGGAGAAACTTATTGAGGTTTGTGAGCAGTGTGGTGCCAAACCGGGTGATTTAGTTCTGATACTTGCCGGTGGCAAGAGTAAGACTTTAAGTGCTTTGGGCGATTTGAGACTGGAGATGGGAGATCAGTTAGGACTACGTGATAACAATAAGTTTGCTCCATTGTGGGTAGTTGACTTTCCACTGCTGGAGTGGGACGAAGATTCTAATCGTTTTCATGCTATGCACCACCCTTTTACTTCACCTAAGGATGAGGATGTTGAACTGATAGAGACAGCCCCCGGTAGAGTACGTGCCAATGCGTATGACATCGTGATTAATGGAGTAGAGATTGGTGGAGGCTCAATAAGGATACACAACGAACAACTTCAGCAGAAGATGTTTGAACTGTTGGGTTTTTCGCAGGAAGAGGCAGAAGAGCAGTTCGGATTCCTCATGAACGCCTTTAAATATGGTGCTCCTCCCCATGGCGGTGTGGCCTTTGGCTTCGACAGGTGGGTAGCACTGTTTTCAGGCGCCGAATCCATCAGAGATGTGATAGCATTTCCTAAAAATAATGCAGGTCGTGATGTGATGATTGATTCACCATCTTCTCTGGCACAGGCTCAACTTAAGGAGCTGAGTATTGATGTGGTAGAAGAGGATGAGGAGAATTAATTAGGCAAAAGTAATCTTATTTACAATTTCAGATTGCTTCGTCCTATCGTCCTCGCTATGACAATGTCGACTAAGTTTTCTTGCCTCACTGGAGCGGATTTGTAATCCGTGCCTTTATTGACATTAATTTTATTGGTAATAGAAATAAGCCTTGGCTTTTTTGGTTTCGTTTTTGCGTTAAGGCAAAAAGGAAAGAGGTGCAAAAATAATTATCGAATAACTTTGTCCAAAAATGACATTCCCAGAAAAAGGCTATTTGACATCGGCACCTCAAAATAATATTTACGAAAAAACTAGCGTCATTATAACTTGTCCTATCTATTTTCACTACTTTTGCGCCTTCAAAATATTATAACATGATTACAGTTTCAAACCTTTCGATTCAATTCAACAAAAAACTGCTGTTTACAGGCGTTAATGTAAAGTTTACTCCGGGCAACTGCTATGGTGTCATTGGAGCCAACGGTGCAGGGAAATCAACCTTTCTAAGAATGCTCTCCGGCGATTTAGATCCTACTACAGGAAATATACTTTTAGGTACAGGTGAGCGGTTAGCAGTGCTTAAGCAGGATCACTTTGAATTTGATCAGTTCACTGTTTTAGAAACCGTAATCATGGGATATCAGGAGCTGGCAGAGGTTGGAAAACAGAAGGATGCCCTCTACATGAAACCTGATTTTGACGAGAAAGATGGTGTTAAGGCTGCCGAGTTGGAGGAGAAGTTTGCAGAGATGGGAGGATGGAATGCTGAGAGTGATGCTGCACAGCTGTTAAGTGGATTGGGAATTAAAGAGGATCTGCTTCAGAAGAGTATGGGTGAGGTTAGTGCTAAGGAGAAAGTTAAAGTGTTGCTGGCTCAGGCTCTTTTCGGAAATCCCGATAATCTGCTGTTGGATGAGCCAACCAACGACCTTGACCTGGAGTCTGTTTTGTGGCTTGAAAACTATCTTTCAAACTTTGAAAATACAGTAATTGTTGTCTCTCACGACCGTCACTTCCTCGATAATGTCTGTACTGACATTCTGGATATTGATCATAATGCAATTGAAATTTATGCAGGAAACTACTCTTTTTGGTACGAGTCGAGCCAGCTGGCCGCAAGGCAGATTGCTCAGCAAAACAAAAAGGCTGAGGAGAAGAAGAAGGAGTTGCAGGAGTTTATTCAGCGCTTTAGTGCTAATGCGGCTAAATCGAAGCAAACTACCAGCCGGAAGAAGATGATTGAGAAGCTCAATATTGAGGATATTCATCCATCTACACGCCGCTACCCCGGAATTATTTTTCAGCAAGAGAGGCTTGCCGGTAATGTTGTACTCGAGGTTGAAAAGCTATCCTACTCTCTTGATGGAGTAACACTGTTTAAGGATCTTACTTTTAATATTGAGAAGGGAGATAAGATTATCTTTCATTCCAAAGATAACCGTGCTACAACAATGCTTTTTGAGATACTTACCGGAAGATTGCAGCCCGATAGTGGTAGCTTCAGATGGGGGCAAACTATTACGCATAGCTATTTGCCGATGGATAATAGCGAATTTTTTGAAAAGGCGGTAACACTAATGGATTGGATTGCACCCTACTGTGAAGATACTTTAGAGGTTACTTTGCGTGGTCATCTTGGTAAAATGCTTTTTTCGGGTGAGGATGTCTATAAGAAGTGTACAGTTCTATCGGGAGGGGAGAAGGTACGTTGCATGATTGCCCGGATGATGCTTTCCAAGGCTAACTCTTTAATTCTCGATCACCCAACAAACCACCTCGATATGGAGAGTATTCAGGCGTTTAACAACAATTTGAAAACATATTCGGGGCAGATACTAATGGCCAGCCATGACCATCAGTTCATCAATACGGTAACTAACCGAATTATGGAATTTGGACCAAATGGGCAAATCGATAAACTGATGAAGTTTGAGGAGTACCTGACTGATGAATCATTAAAAGCAAAGAGAGACAAAATTTATCACTCCTTATAGAAGTTTTTCACAGGATTTGCATACATCTCAAGCAGGGTGTTGCGTAAGAATTGTTTGTCTCCCTCAATTCTCAACAAGTGATTTTCGATGTAATCAGTAAAAGTCTCTTTCTCTTCGCTAGTGTATTTATTTGAAAAATATGTGCTATTTCCAAGTATATCTAAAGCAATGAAGTTACCCGGCCACAACTTGTAATTATTGTGTATCTGCTCATCAATTATTTCTGCCATAAGAAGAATCTGTTCATTTTTGTTTGGCTCATCTTTTAACTTATGCAGGCTGTCATTTATAGGATTGCCAAACGCAAAGTGTACCCGCCCCTTGCGTCCTCGTAATCCTGTTCTCATGTGCATGAGGTCATCTTCCTGAGTTTTTGAAAAGTCAGGATTCTCCCTCTTTAGAAAAAACTCATGAGCTTTCAAGTAGTCACAAGGATCATATTCGTACGAAATGGAGACAGGAACAATATTTAATTGCTCAAAGTTTTTGTCTGTCGAACCCTCTCCGCTCATGTTAAGCATCTTTAAAAGGCTTATCTGTGTTTTGTCATCTCCGTCTTTCGAACGCCCTTCACGCTGAGCTATCCAAATATTTTGCTGTCGCTCCGATATGGTATATCTGATATAACGAGAAAGAACTACAGAGCTCTCCAGCATCTGTCTGCCCGGGAGGTTTCGTTTCACGATAAATGTCTTATTCAGCTTAACCAAATCGGTAATCCACGGGAAGATTAACAAGTTATCTCCTATGGCAATCTCAGAAGTTTCAAAACCATTTTCGACCAACAGCATATTTAATAATGCAGGATCCAAAACAATATCTCTGTGGTTAGAGATAAAAAGATAATGCTTTGAAGAATCTAACTCCTTTAACCCAGCATGAGTAACACCTTTTGTAGTATTTCTAGATACTTCCTGCGCAAAGGGTAGAATTATCTCATTCTGAAATTGTTTGATACTATTGATGCTTAGAAGTCTATGCAAAACATCCTTTGTCTGAAGATTAGGAAACATATAGTCTATCAGATTGAGGAATGGTTTCTCCTTTTTTAGCCTTTCGAATACCTCGTGTATCTCACTATCGTTGTAAGGACGTATCAATTCAAAATCAACTGTATTTGCCATTGGTCTTTTTTATGTATCTAACAAATTTAATTTAAACAATCGATTTATTGAAATTAATGACATTTTTCTGTTGTTGAATATCAATTTTTTGTTTTTCATCAGGGACTAATAGGTGCTTGAAAGATATTGATTGTTGTGTAAAAAATAGAGATAATTCCAAAATATGGAAACTGGACAGTGGATGGAATTTGTAAATACTTGAAATACAGTAGGATAGTTTTTTGGCACACCTATTGTAATTAGGCATGCACAATCAAAAACTAAAAATCATGCTGAATATAAAGCAAATAAGTAATACCGTTTTATTATCGTTTGATAAAAAAATAAAACTTGATAATTCGAACTCGAAAAGTTTTAAAGATGAAGTTTTAAGTTTATTGACAAAGCCCTTCACCAATCTGTTTGTTGATTTGAATCAGGTGGAGAGAGTTGATGAGGATGGACTGAATGCACTGTTAGCCAGCCATCGTCTGTCGAGAATGAATCAGAGTCAGGTAAGCATTTACAATGTGAGTGCTGAAGTGTTGAAAGCAATGAAGAGAAGTAACCTCGATTCCCGTTTCTACTTTGTCGATCGTCCAAAGCCCTTTTCTGAAGACCTGTTAATGGTTTAATTAGGTCATTTCGGGAGGAGATAATCCTCCCGGTTTTTAAAATATTACCCTATCGGTGGCTTTTGCCCTGACAGGGTATTCTTGGGTTTGAGTGTTGTTAAAGTTGGATTTTATCTATAAGTGTTTCTGTCTAAATCAACATGTTCACCCTTTAAAGTTGCCTGACTGACACTTATGATTCTCACATTTACCAGATCCCCTTTTTTGAACTCTTTGCGGGGGAAGACAACAACTTTGTTTTGAGTTGTTCTACCGTAAAGCTCCTCTTTCGATTTCTTCGAAACCCCTTCAGCCAGCACCTCAAAAACTTTACCAATATCTTTTTTGTTACTCTCCAGCGATAGTTTGTTCTGTAATTGTATCACATCCTGTAGTCGTGCCGACTTAATCTCTTCAGGAATATTGTCTTCAAGGTTCTTGGCTGCATAAGTACCGGGTCTCTCAGAGTACTTAAACATAAATGCGGAATCAAATCCTGCCCATCTCATCAACTCCAGAGTCTCCTTGTGATCCTCTTTTGTTTCGGAGTGGAAACCGGTGAAGATATCCGTGGAGATTCCGCAGTCAGGAACAATCTTTTTGATAGCCTCAATCCTGTTCATATACCACTCCCGCGTATATCCACGTTTCATGTTTTTAAGTACGTTGTTACTTCCTGATTGCAGAGGCAGGTGGATATGACGGCAGAGGTTTTTATGATTGGCAATTATACGCAGCGTTTCGTTACTCATATCTTTTGGGTGAGAGGTGGTGAAACGGATTCTCATATCGGGGAATTTCACAGCTACCATCTCCAGAAGTTTAGGGAAAGTAACACTCTCTTCTCCACTCTCCCACTTGAATGAGTTTACATTCTGACCAAGCAGAGTAACCTCTTTAAATCCTTTTATCTGAAGATCTTCAACCTCACGTAAAATACTTTCAGGCTCCCGGCTTCTCTCGCGGCCGCGTGTGTAGGGAACAATACAATAAGAGCAGAAGTTGTTACACCCTCTCGTAATTGAAACAAAACCCGAAATGTGGTTTTTGCTCAGTCGGGTCGGGATAACATCGGCATAGGTCTCAGTAGTTGATAGTTCAATATTAATTGCTTTTTCGCCCGACTCAGCCATGCCTACCAAATTAGGAAGATCCAAATAGGCATCAGGTCCTACAACGATATCGGCTCCACTATCAAAAAGTTTATCTTTCACCCTTTCGGCCATACAGCCGATAATACCGATTATTAGATTCTTATTCTTTTTTTTGAGTGATTTTAGTTCTCCGATACGACCTAAGACCCGTCGTTCGGCATTATCTCGAATAGAGCATGTGTTTATAAAAATGGCATCAGCATCCTCGGGCGTATAGGTAACACCAAACCCATCCATCTCCATCACAGATGCCACAACCTCACTGTCGGCAACATTCATCTGGCAGCCGTACGTCTCAATATAAATTTTCTTCCCCTCTTTGGTGCTTATCAGCGGTTTGATATTGTTGAAATCCATCTTTGAAATAAATATAAGTTTAGTCTACGAATGATTATAACATTAATGTCTGTTGTATTGTTTTGAAATTAGTTCCCACAGCATTCAGGCCGGAGGATAATTGAAGCAGAGGGTAGGGATTTAGCCCTTTAGTATATTTATTTCAACCACTGATCGAGCCACCTGAAGAATTCACGCTGCCACAAGATTCCGTTTTGAGCTTGCAAAACAAAATGGCTCTCCTCGGGAAAGTATAGGAAACGGGCAGGAATATCACGCATTACGGCAGTGTTAAATGCACCCATACTTTGGGTGTATGGAATGCGGAAATCGTTTGCTCCGGTAATTACCAAAATTGGAGTGTCCCAGTTTTTCACAAATTTGTGGGGCGAATTATCATAGCTACGCATTGCTGTTTTATTTGATTTGTCCCAGTAGTTACCCTTCAAGTCCCAGTCCACAAACCACATCTCTTCGGTTGTGGAATACATCTGCTCAAAGTTGAATATTCCACAGTGCGAGATGAATGTTTTAAATCGTTTTTTGTGATGTCCTGCCAGCCAGTAGACTGAGAATCCTCCATAGCTTGCTCCCACAGCACCCAGCTTGTCGTTATCTACAAAGGGCTCTTTTGCCATAGCATCAATTGCCGAGAGGTAATCTTTCATATTCTGTCCGCCATAATCGCCACTAATCTGTTCGTTCCACTTCTGTCCAAATCCGGGCAGTCCCCGTCTGTTTGGGGCTACGATAATATAGTCGTTAGCAGCCATCATCTGAAAGTTCCAGCGTAGACTCCAAAACTGGCTTACGGTGCTTTGCGGCCCTCCCTGACAGTAGAGTAGTGTAGGATACTTTTTATTTGGGTCGAAGTGTGGTGGGTATATTACCCAAACCAACATATCTTTTCGATCGGTTGTTTTTATCCAGCGTTTCTCAACATTGCCCATTGTAATCTGGCTAAGCAGAGGCTTGTTTACATTTGAGATGTTTGTTCCTTCTCCAGAGGCTATATCCACAGCATAAACCTCGCGTGGCTGACTCATCGAGGTGCGAGTAGCAATCAGTTTATCTCCAACTACAGTAAATGAACCGTAATCGTGGATTCCATCAGTAATCTTCTCTATTGAGTTGTTTGTTAATGAATATTTGAATATTTCGGATGTTCCCAAATCATTGCTGGTAAACCATACGTTGTTTCCCGAAGCATCCCATGTGAGGTTGTGTACGCCACGGTCAAAATCAGCGGTACAATCCCTCTTTTCACCTGTTGAGATATTAAGAATGAAAAGACGATTTTGATCCGATTCGTAACCGTCTCTTTCCATACTCTCCCAAACCATATGTTTTCCATCTGGTGAAAATAGAGGTCCAATATCGTAACCGAGCATGCCTTCTGTAAGGTTTGTAGTTTTTTTGTTCTCTAAACTAAATAGGTAGATATCGGAGTTTGTAGAGAAGGAGTAGGCCTTGCCAGACAGTTTCTTACAGGTATACGCAATGGCACTCCCGTCTGCGCTCCATGATATCTGCTCCATACCACCAAAAGGAGAGAGGGGAGTGTCATATTTCTCACCCTCCATAATGTCAATTCCCTCTTCAGCTTTTCCATCTTTGTAGGGTGCGAAAAAGATATGACTGTATTTGTAATCACTCCAATGGTTCCAGTGGCGATACATTAAATCATTCTCAATTCGTGCATCAGCAAGGGGAAGGTCAGGATAGAGGTCGTGAATGGTTTTGTCGAGTTTTACCCTTTTTGTGTATAAAATATGTTTCTGATCGGGAGCGTACTTATAACCTAAGATACCCCCATCGATGGCAGTTACCTTGTTGATGTCTGCTCCATCGCTGTTCATCTCGAAAAGTTGTACATCATTACCATAGACTGCCAGAAAGGTAATTCTCTTTCCATCGGGATGCCATGCAACCTTAAACTCATTGGCTTTGGTTTGTGTTAATTGTGTAAAATCTCCTCCCTCAACAGGCATTGTGTAGATGTCGGAGTAGGTTCTGTTCTCATCTATCTTTGTGTAGGAAACAGTAAACAGAACAGTTTTTCCATCAGGTGAAACAGACACACTACCCATGCGACCAAAAGACCAAAGTACTTCAGGGGTCATAATGTCACTGGAAACTTTTATCTCACGATTGGTAAAGGTGGGTTGTTTTATCTGCTTGTCACAGTTGCAGGCCGTTAACAGAGCAACTGCTAAAATTAGAGATAGTGCTTTTTTCATAGTTAATACCTTGAGGTATCGAAACAAAATGTAACGATTAAATTATTAAAGTTTAATTCTTTAACGTAAAGGTAGTAAATGAGTATGAGAAATAGAGGAAAAAAGGAATAAAAAAAGTGAAGGTTCACCTGGAGTAAAATCTTCACTTTATAACTAAAACCATCGGTAAGACTTGAACTATGCCGACGGTCTCTATAATATCTTAACGATGCCTTCTACCTCTATTTCTGTCTCTGCCTCTTCCACCTCCACCTCCACCTCTCGACCTACCTGGCTTTGGAGAAGCAGGTTCAACAGAGATGCGTTTGCCGGCAAAAGGTACTCTTTTCAAACCCTTGATAACATCACTTTCGTAATCACCATCCACCTCAAAGAATGAGAAATTCTTTAAAATCTCTATTTTTCCAATCTCAATATTTCTGACTTTTACATTTGAATTTATCAGCCCAATTAGCTCTTTTGAAGTTAACTTATCCTCTTTGCCAACATTCAAAAAGAGTCTGGAAAACTGATTCTTTCTGTAGTGTGTAGGCTCATCCTTATACACATTAATATCAGGAGCATCTTTATAATACTCAGCAAATCGTTGAAACTCGAGAGCAACAAATCTTTTTATCAGATCCTCCCTGTCAAGCCATGCCAGTTTGCTGTAGATTGATGGCAAAAACTGACTTATAACATCTTCGTTTATCTCAACTTTCTCCGTTTTGTCAATAAAGTGGAAAAGCTGTTTTTGTGTAATCTCTTCAGCCGAAGGAACCAGTTTTCGGTCTATTTTTTTCTTAAGTAGTTTCTCAATCTCCTTAATCCTCCTAATCTCACGCATGTGAAGAATGGAAACACAAGTACCACTCTTCCCTGCTCTTCCGGTTCTTCCGCTACGGTGAACATACACCTCGGCATCATCAGGCAAGTTGTAGTTAATTACATGTGTTAAGTCGTTTATATCAATTCCACGGGCAGCAACATCGGTAGCTACAAGTATCTGCAGATGCTTACTTCTAAATCGATGCATTACCAGGTCGCGCTGAGCCTGTGTCAGGTCGCCATGAATAGCATCGGCATTGTATCCGTCACCCATAAGTTTGTCGGCAATATCTTTAGTGTCCTGTCTGGTACGGCAAAAAACTATTCCGTATATGGCAGGATTTACATCCACAAGGCGTTTCAGAGCCTTATATCTGTCGCTTGCATGAACCATGTAAAACTCATGCTTCACATTGTCGGCTCCTGAGTTCTTTGTTCCAACCCTGATCTCAATAGGGTTCTTCATATATTTTTTCGAGATTCTTGAAATTGAATCAGGCATTGTTGCAGAGAATAACAGAGTCTGTTTCTTCTCTGGAGTTTGCTGAATGATTGTTTCAAGATCCTCTTTAAACCCCATGTTCAACATCTCGTCGGCCTCATCAAGTATTAGCCATCTTAAGTTGTTAAGGTGCAATATGTTTCTGTTGATAAGGTCATTTAGTCGACCCGGTGTTCCAACAACAATTTGTGAGCCTCTATTCAGAGCCTTAATTTGCGTTCTGATGTCACTGCCACCATACACAGGAGTAACATTAAGTCCTTTAGTGTATTTTGAATACGCCTTAATATCTTTTGTGATCTGAAGGCACAACTCACGTGTAGGACACATAACTAAAGCCTGCACATCACTATCTGATGTGTCAACCAGTTGTATTACCGGAAGTCCGAAAGCACCTGTTTTGCCTGTTCCTGTCTGTGCCAGTCCTACCAGGTCATTTCCATTTTGTAATAGTTCGGGGATTGTTTTGCTTTGAATAGGAGTAGGTTCTACAAATCCTAATTCTTCAATGGCCTTTAGAACATCTGGGTTCAAGCCGGTCTCTATAAATTTCTGCATAATAATTATTTACCACCGGTAGTAATTTTAGTTTTCATGATATTCATGTTTCCGGTGGATTCAGCCTGCAAAGATAGCTTCTTTTTCTTTAGTTATGACTTTTGATTCCTAATTTAGTGAAGTTTAACTTTTTATCAGGATGCCTTGTTCACTTCAGAATTAAACATCTCCTTAAGTCTGTCAATCTGAATTTGCTTGTTTACCTCACGTAAATTACGTGCAGTTTTGGTGTGGTACTGATGATTTTTGATAAAGTTAAGCTGCAAATTATTCCACTCCTCTATTGAGCCAATCATTTCATTCTCCTTAAGCTCCTTATATAAAAGGTTTGAAACAGGAATAAAATCACTTCTACCCAGATAGTCAAGGTCAGAGTCACAAATTACCTGCTCAAGCTTGTCTTTTGGTGTAGGAGGAAACTTTGTAGACATAATAAGTCTGCAAACAGAATCAATATTCTCTTTTGGATATCTGTAGTTTGTAAGTATGTCTCTTGCTATCTTTGCACTATGCTCTTCATGATTTTTGTAGTCGATGGTATGGCCACTATCATGGAATAGTGCCGCCAACTTAAGTAACAAAATATCTTTCTCAGAAAGACCTTCAGCCCATCCAATAAGCTCTACCTCGGTAATTACATCAATAGTATGTTTAATATTGTGATAGTAGAGATTTTTCGGCAATTTTTTCTCAAGTATATCAAGAAGTTCCTCCTGGATATCCAAAAATTGAATTAATCCGTACTTAATATTAAAATCTTTGTTTGTCTCTAATGCATTTTCGCTTGTGCTAAACTTGGATAGTATACTCTTAGCCTTATACATCCCTACCGAGCCGTTGTACTTTACCGGTATCTCTCCTAACGCTTCAAATTCGAAAAACTCCTTAACAAGCTCAAATGTCATTGCAGAGATATTAATATCTCCGACTTTTGATGCTCTTCCAATACGTGATGCGATATTTGCACTCTCACCCGAGATGGAGTATGGTAATTTCTTTTTCCCTGTTGGCTTCCCTAATATTGGGCCTGTGTGAATCCCAATACTAACTTTCCAAAAAGGATCACTGTCGCCACTAAGAATCTCATTTTTAACAGCCTGCTGCATCTCCAAAGCAGCCCTTACTATATCTATCGGATTTGTACGATTCTCTTCCCGCATACCTGCTGCAAAAAGAAATGAGTCTCCAATAGTTTTTATTTTAATAATATCGTATTTCTTTGCAATTATATCAAATTTGCGGTATAATTCGTCCAGTATATCTATTAGGCTTTGTGCGTCGGGGCGGTTGCCAAGTTCGTCAAACCCATGAATATTTGCAAACATTACCGAAGCCATCTTAAACTTCTTCAGAGTTTGCTTAGGATTCCTAAGCCTGGCTTCAATCTCTTCAAACGAATGTTCGGAAAGAAGGTTCAGATACTTCTCATTCTGTTGCTGAATCAATTCATATCGCCCCACTAAACCCTGAAGTTGCTCATTCAGCTCTTTGTTTCTGTTGGCAAGAGTGGTAATTCTTAGTATATAT
>JALVBA010000010.1 GCA_027010905.1 Marinilabiliaceae bacterium | reverse complement strand
GATATTACTAGTATTATTTCAAGTTCAAATAATATTGCCAAGGGAAGTGAGCAAGTGAGTTCCACGTCACAACAATTATCAGAAGGAGTAAATGACCAAGCAACATCAATAGAAGAAATATCTTCAACAATGGAAGAGATAGCTGCGAATATTAACCAAAATACTGATAATACACAAGAAACAGAAAAGATTGCACTTTTAGCACAACAAGGCATTCTAGAAGTTAGTAAACAATCAGAAAATGCAATTAGTACAACAAAAAAAATTGCAGAAAAAATAAATATTGTAACAGATATTGCATTTCAAACAGATATTTTAGCACTGAATGCAGCTGTGGAAGCTGCAAAAGCAGGTGAGCATGGGAAAGGTTTTGCTGTAGTTGCTTCTGAAGTTGGAGCATTGGCGGAAAACAGCAAAACGGCTGCAGATGAAATTGTATTACTCGCAAAAGAAAATCTTGATTCTGTAGAAAAGGTAGGAGAATTAGTAAAACAGATACTTCCTGAAATTAAACGAACAGCCAATTTGGCACAAGAAATTGCATCTGCTAGTATTGAACAAGATAATGGGGTAAATCAAATTAATAGTGCTATTCAACAGTTAAATAGTGTAATTCAACAAACTGCTACTGCAATTGAAGAGTTATCTGCAAATTCAGAAGAATTGAATAGCCAAACAGAAGAACAAAAGCAAATGGTTAGTTTTTATAGAATTGATTAGAACAAAGATGATTAACGTTAGCCCTTTCAGTACATTTGATGCAGCTCGTGATTGGATTTTGGGAATTATTGAATGATTTGTTATTTTTTTTACTTTATAAATAGGTCTGTTAGAGTATAATATATTTCGGAATTGTTGAATAAAAATATTTTTAAGTATATATTTAGGTGTGTTTTATTCTTGATTACCGGAGTGATTTGCTGTAATAACCAATTCAATAGTTAATGGATCAAAGTGTTAAATATATTGATGATAATAAAATTTTGGTCAGATCGATTAGGGGTAAGGCTGATTTTAAGGAGATATATGATTCATGGAAAGATTTGATAAGAGATGGCTATTTCAAATCCTCGGTTATAGGTATGATAAATGATTTTTGCAGTGCCGAGTTGGATGTTGATATATCAGACATGAAAAAGATAAACAAACTGCTGGATGACTATCCTGAAGTTTTTAGAGATATTAGGATAGCAGTAGTGGTTGACTCTTTTAAAAATATTGTGTTTCCTATGGTGGTTGAGAAGGTGGCGAAGCAGGCAAATGTTCGTCCGTTTAGTACTTTTGAAGCTGCCCGTAATTGGATTCTTGATGTAATTTAGAGTGTATATGTATAACCGAGGTTACATAATACAAAGAACCTGAGAGCTCATTACAAATAGACTTTCTCCAGAGTACTATCTTGGTTGATGTACCAAATGTAACCTTCAATATTCTGATATCCCATCTCTTTGATTATTCTCATGTATTGCTCAACCTGCTTACGGTATTTATTGCTTTTTAATTTCCCGAATTTATAGTCTATAACGATAACCCTCTTTTCGTCAATTAATACCCTGTCAGGTCGGGAAGTCCCGTTCCTCTGTAGTATTGATGCTTCATTTAAAACTCTGTATCTGTTGCTAAACCAATCGCTGTAGGGTGATTTGCTCAGTAGCTCTTCAATCTTACTCTTTAACTCCTGTTTCGATTCTGAGAGTAATTTCCCTTCTGAGACTAATGATTCTAATGCAGATTCAATATCCTCCTTAGTTTTAATTCTTTCAAACAGTAGGTGCATTATTTTACCGTGAATACGGTAGTTGCTGAGCAGGTCGGGCTGCATGGAGTTGCTGTCGGTATGAATTTTTATTCGCCTACCCAATGGTGTTGTTTTAAATATCTTAGGAGGATTGAGGGAGCTCTCTTTCTTCTCACAAATCTGTTTGGGAATCTCACCATATTTGAATGTCAGATTCTCTTCATCCCAGTATTTCTGTGTGTTAATAGTATCAGAAGTCGTGCTATCCACTTTTGTGCCTATACTTTTAATTAACAGATCCGAAACCGTTCTAAGAGTGTTCTTTTTTGTGTTTTTTTTCATGCCCATTGTAATCAATGTCTCCCGGGCACGGGTGAAGGCAACATACAGTACGTTAAGATTGTCGATATACTGAAGCAGTCTCTCAGTAATGTAGTGAGGGAAAAGCTGTGAATGTATAAGCTTAGAGGTGTAACTTACCGGAACCAAATCCAGCTGGTTAAAAGGGGCGGTTTGTGGTCTGCACCAAATTAGGCTGTCGTGGCTCCTTTTGTCGAGTGTCCAGTGGCAGAAGGGAACGATTACAGCTTTAAACTCAAGTCCCTTCGATTTGTGAATAGTCATTATTTTTATGGCATTCTGGCCATCAGGGATTGATATTGAAGAGTTGCCTCCCTTATCGTCCCACCACTCTAAAAAGTTAGCCAGATTGACAGAACGATTATTTATAAACTCCTGTATTCTGTTTAGCAGCTCACGCAAATAGGGCGACTGCTCTTTTTGTAACCATAGCGGCAGCTGACGAATAACACTCTCTGTCAACTCAAATAGAGGTTTGCCTTTCAGTTCGGTTAGGGAGCTGAGTTGTTGAATCAGTTCAGGAGTGTCTGGTGCCGACAGAATATCAACAGAGAGGCTCTCTGCCTGAAAGGAGTTTTCACTTTGCAGTAGCAGACCATCTGCTTTTATTTGAGACCTCAGCACTTCATTGTCCGGAGACTGAATGAATTTTAGCCTGTTTATTACGGCAGATACTGCCGGTGAATTTTCAAGAACAACTGTTTCGTCCGAAACCACGGGGTACATCTTCTCCTGATTGCCTAACAGATACTCAGAGATTAATTGCCCTTCGTCCTTAGTACGAACTAAAACAGATATATCTCGGTAGTGATATCCGGCATCTGTCAGCTGTTCAATTTTTTTGCACAGAAGGGGTAGCACCTCCCTCTCGTAATCCTCAATTTTGCCCGATGAGATAAACTGCATCTCAACATATCCACCTCTGCTCTGTCCATTTGCAGATACCTCTTGCGAAATATCGTTGTAGGCTTCGGTTATCAGATGTTCTGACTCACTACTGAGACTAATCTCCCGGTTGTCATCTTTTACCGATTGAATGAACTCACTTTCCAACAGATTGGCACCCTTACCAAAAATAGTGTTGTTGAAGTGAATTATATTTTCAAAGCTTCTCCAGTTGGTGTTTAAGGTTTTTTTGTCAACCCCATGGATAAGGAAATCCTGTTCAATTTTATGACTAAGAAGTTTCCAATCGGAGTTTCTCCACCTGTAAATCGACTGCTTAACATCACCAACAACAAGTGCCTTGTTATCTTCACTGAGGCTGTTGTCGATAAGCGGTTTAAAGTTTAACCACTGTAGCTCCGATGTGTCTTGAAACTCATCAATCATGTAGTGCCGGTACCGGATTCCGGTTTTCTCATAGATGAATGGTGTCTCATTATTGTCAATAATATTGTTGAGCAACCGATTTGCTTCCGACAGTAGAAACATATTTTGCTCTTGCGACATCTTTGTCACAGTGTTTGAGATATCGGTTAAGATACCAAAGGAGGCAATGTTTGGGAGTATAGCTTTTGCTGTGAAGTAGTCCTCCTTTTTTGTTTTGTAGGTATCAATTAGTTCAAGCAACGTGTCGTACAGTCCATCGTTAAAACATGACTCTACCTTCTGTTTTTTTGTAGCACTGTTTTTGGAGTTCTGAATATTATCAGCAGAGGTTATTTCATACAATTTTGTTATTCCGATTACATCATCCGGAATTTTATTGCCTAGTCTGAGTTTCTCTAAGACCTTTAGAGGTGAGCGGCTCATTCCAGCCAGTTCACTCCAGCTAACATCATGCTTGTTAAGTTGCTCCATTCCCCTGTTAGAAAGGCTTTTTGTAGAATCTTCAAATTCCGAAATTATTGTTTTCAGTGAGCCTCTGTATCTGTCAAGAAACTGTTTGTCGTTGATGTTTTTAATCATCCTAGGTGATAGCTTTTGAAAATCTTCTTTGAAAATCTCTTTGCCGAGGAGATATAGTTCATCCGAAATCTTCCACACTCCCTTCTCCTGTAACTTATTTAATGCATGGCTGAATATCCACTGCTTTATCTTCTCTTTGCCCTCAACGTCGAGTTCTTTCAGAATAGTATCTATTGACTCTTTCAGGATATTCTCATTGTCTAACTCAATCCGAAGATTGGTAGGGAGGCCTGCTTCAAAGGCGAATGAACGAATTATTTTCTGGAAGAAACTATCAATGGTGGTGATGTTGAAATGCGAGAAGTCGTTGAGTATGTAGGTTAAAACACGTTTTGCCTGCGCCCTGACATAGGTCTCGTCTCTACCTGTAACTGTCTTTAAATAGTCTAAAAACTCAGGCTCTCTCTCACTTGTGAGTGAGAAGAGATAGTTCAGGATTCTATTTTTCATCTCAGCAGTAGCCTTGTTGGTGAATGTTACAGCTATAATGTTTTTATAACTGTATGGCTCTTTGAAAATAAGTTCAAGAAATTCTTTAGCCAGAGTGTATGTTTTTCCTGAGCCGGCCGAGGCCTTATATATTTTTAGTTTCGACATAACTATTGTTTTCCCAAAATTAAGAAAAAGCCATGGATATGCTACTGATTAATTTGCATATTCATGGCTCTGTTTTTATTGAAGAGTAATCTTCAGCTTGTCAAGTAGTTTCTTAATGATTCTTTAATTCAACTCTTTCTCAGTAATAAATCCTTCCGAAATAACAGTCATTTTAATGTTCTGCCTTGTTACCACCTGAGCTTTGAGAAGAATAGCCGGCACAAGCTTTTTGCCATTGTTTACCGTTATGTTGAGGTTTGATGGAGCATGCCCGTCAGCAATTTTAATAGCCGCATCTACCGCAGCAAAAATGAGAGACTCAATAGGTTTGTAGATCGTTATTGTCTGTATTCCGGCAACGATATTACGAACGGCATTGATATCGGCATCCTGACCGGCAACAAGAACTTTACCATCGTAGCCAAACTCTTTCAAAGCCATAATGGCTCCGGTTGCAAGAGCATCATTACCTGTAATAATTGCATCAACTTTACCGCCAGATTTAAAATACTCTTTCATCAATTGATAACTCTCGTCAGGCAGCCAAAAGTTGGAGAACTTATCTATTACTATATTTATGTCTCCTTTATCAATAAGTGGCTGTAGAATATTTAGCCAACCTAAATGTAACAGAAAAGTATTGTTATCTGTTGTAGGGCCTGATATGAGAGCATAATTCCCTACGGGAGATACCTTCGAGAGGTAATCGGCTTGCAGCTCTCCAATGTTGATATTGTCTGTTGAAATATAGTAATCAACATTACATTGCTTTATAAGTCTGTCATAAGATATTACGGGAATATCTTCGGCATGTGCTGCTTTAACAATCTCGCATGATTTAACCAAATCGACTGGGATAATTACTAATACATCAATGCCCTCATTAATTAGCTCAACTGCCTGTTTATACTGCGTGTTAGGGTCACTGTCAGCCACTCTGACGATTGGTATCGCCCCTAAACCTTTAGCAGTTTTCTCGAAAAGTTCTTTGTCTTTTTTCCATCTCTCAAGAGAGGTTGTGTCCATTAAAAATCCTATTTTTGTTTTTGTGTTGCATCCGCTAAGCAGCGTTAGGATAAAAATTGCGGGAAGTGCTAAAAGAAATAGATTACGTTTCATACCAAATAGCTTTGAGAAGTTAGCAATACGCTAATAAGGTACAAAAAATCGGAGATAAAGAAAAATTTATAAGCAGTTATTTATGAAAGTTTAATGAAAAATTATTATAAAACAGCATGGTTGATGTCACAAAAGGATTAGTTTTAGTTTTGAATTATCAAAATTAGTTGTATTTTTGTGTCAGATTATTAAATAACTTATTGTTCAGATAATGATTAGATTCGCCGTTGGTAATATTATAACTACTTCTACAACAACAACCCCTTGGGGGGTATAGAATCATCATATCAAAATCCAAATAACTGTATTGTTTTATTTTCATTGAAGATGAGAGTCTCAATGGCCGGTTTTGTTATTCAACTCCGGTGAAAAATCGTATAAAAAGATTAACGATGAAAGTATTAAAATTTGGAGGCTCATCCATGGGTTCCTCAGAAAGTATAAAGCGTGTAATAGATATAGTAACAAATGCAGATGAAGATATTCATGTTGTTGTCTCTGCTTTAGGGGGTACAACCGATTTGTTGATTTCTGCTGCCCGAAAGGCTGCAGTTGGAGAGGATTATGAATCACTTGTTACTCAAATGTACGACCGACACATAAGCGTCGCCAACGATATTGACTCAGGAATAGTTGAGCCGGTTAAAAAAGAGTTCGATAAATTGTTTTTGGTACTAATAAATTTGCTGAAAGGTATTTCGCTTATCGGGGAGTTGAGCAACCGAAGTTTGAGTATTGTTACCGGTAAAGGTGAGCAGCTATCAGCATTTTTGCTTCACTCCCTTATACCCGAATCTGTACTGTACGACAGTCGTGACTATATTAAGACTGTGGAATCAGGGGATAATAGCCTTGTCGATCTGGAGATAACAAATAAGCTGTTGTCACACGTTGCGGAGAAGCAAAAGCAGATAAATATCTGGCCGGGGTTCATCTCAAGAGATATTGATGGAGAAGATACAACTTTAGGTCGAGGTGGGTCAGATTACACTGCGTCGATTATTGCAGCAGCATTAAATGTCTCTGTCTTGGAGATATGGACTGACGTTGATGGATTTATGTCGGGTGATCCGCGTGTAATTAAAAGAGCCTACTCAATCGATCATCTCTCCTATGCCGAAGCTCTAGAGCTGTCGCATTTTGGAGCAAAGGTTGTCTATCCGCCAACTATAATTCCTGTATTGCAGAAAGGGATTCCCATTCTGGTGAAAAATACATTTAATACTTCCTTTAAAGGCACACTGATTGACAACGAGAGTAGTGTGCTTGATTCAAAAATTAAGGGCGTATCAAGTATTCGTAATATTTCACTTATTACATTGCAGGGAACAGGCATGGTTGGAATATCGGGTATTTCAATGCGCTTTTTCCGCTCTCTGGCACACGAAAATATTAATGTTATTCTTATCTCTCAGGCCTCTTCGGAGAGTAGTATTACTGTTGCTGTAAGAACCGGCGATACTACTAAAGCAGTTAAAGCACTGGAGTTGGAGTTTGAGCGTGAAATGAGATTCAAACAGATAAGTTCCATCTCTGTTGAACCGGATATGGCTGTAGTGGCAATTGTGGGCGAACGAATGCGACATACCTCCGGCGTGGCAGGGCAGCTCTTTAATGGTCTTGGTGCTAACGGTGTAAATCTTTTTGCAATTGCTCAGGGAGCATCAGAGCTGAATATTTCATTTGTAATAAAAGACAAAAATCTGAGGAAAGCTTTGAATGTGATTCATGAGGCTTTCTTCCTTATCGACTATCAAATACTGAATCTGTTTCTCACTGGTGTTGGTACTGTTGGTGCTAATCTGTTGCAGAAAATTGAAGATCATTCAAAAAAGTTACAGGAGAAGGAGAGAGTTGTTCTAAGGTTGGTAGGAGTGTCAAACTCAAAAAAAATGCTCATCAACAGGGAGGGTATAGATCCCGGAAAAGCAATTGCACAACTCATATCAGGAGAAGATTCTACCTCGGGTTATTTCTCTGATGTAATAATAGAGAATAATCTAGCAAACAGTATTTTTATTGATTGTACTGCAAGTGAGGATGTGGCCAAAGTGTATGGGAAATTGCTTAAGGCAAATGTTTCGGTTATAACTGCAAACAAGATTGCAAGCTCGTCATCTTACGATGACTATAAAGAACTTAAGGTTGTTGCCCGTCAGAATGGTGTTAAGTATCTGTTCGAAACAAATGTTGGAGCCGGCCTGCCAATTATTTCAACTATCAATAACCTGATAAATAGTGGAGACAAAATAATTAAGCTTGAGGCCGTTCTTTCGGGAACGCTCAACTACATTGTTAACGAGCTTGCTGCTGATAAACCGTTATCGGCTGTAATTAAAGAGGCAATGGAGAAGGGTTACAGCGAACCTGATCCTCGTATCGATTTGAGCGGGATGGATGTGCTAAGGAAGATATTGATACTTGGCAGGGAGTCAGGCTATAAACTGGAACAGAGTGATATTGCGAAAGAGAGTTTTATTCCTGATGATTGGATGGAAGCTGATAGTGTTGAGGAGTTTCTTGTGAAGGTTAAAGGGTTAGATGAACCATTCGAACAGCAAAGGCTCAAACTCGAATCTCAAAATATGAGACTTCGTTATGTGGCTTCGTTTGAAAATGGTGTGGCAAAAGTTGACTTTAAGGAGGTGGATGCCGATAGTCCGATGTACAATCTGGAGGGGAGCAACAATATGCTGCTTGTCTGGAGCGAATACTATAAAGATCATCCTATGGTAATCAAAGGTTATGGCGCAGGGGCGGACGTTACAGCTGCCGGAGTGTTTGCCGATATCATCAGAGTAGCGAATGTGTAGGGTAGGTAAAAAAGCAAAAGCAAAAGCAAAAGCAAAAGGCGAAAGTAAAAAGTGTGACATGAAAAAGATCGTAATACTGGCCGATGGATTGGCAGATGAACGGATAAAAGAGTTAGGAGATAAAACTCCGGTGATGGTGGCTAATACCCCAAATATTGACAGGCTGTGTAGCATGGCATCAACAGGTTTGTTGCAGAGTGTGCCTGATTCACTACCACCGGGAAGTGAAGTTGCCAATATGACAATTATTGGATATGATGCTGAGACGTATTACGAGGGTAGGGGTGTGCTGGAGGCAGCGGCCTTGGGGATTGATGTTGCTGACGAGGATTTGGTGATGCGGTGTAATCTGATTACAACAGATGGCGATACCTTGGTTAACCATTCGGCTGGTCATATTTCAACTGAAGAGGCAGGGAAACTGATTGATAGTTTGAACGAGAAGATAGGGGATGAGAAGATTCAGTTCTATACCGGAGTTAGTTACAGGCATGTATTGGTGATAAAGGGTGTAAGAGACGATAAACTCTATTGTACTCCTCCTCACGATATCCCCGGTAAGCAGTTTGAGAATTTCCTGCCCAAAGAGGGTGATACCACTATTGTATCAGAGTTGCTTAAAAAAATAATGGCTTTGTCAAAAGAGGTTCTTGAGAATCATCCTGTTAATCTCGAACGTGCCCGAAGGGGTAAGTCTGTTGCCAATATGGTGTGGCCATGGTCGCCGGGGCACAAACCGGCAATGCCTTCACTAAAGGAGTTGTATGGAATAGAATCGGGGGCTGTAATTTCAGCGGTCGATTTGATTCATGGTATAGCTCGATTTGCAGGGTTGAAGTCAATATTTGTTGAGGGAGCAACCGGTTTGTACGACACCAATTATAGAGGGAAGGCTGATGCAGCTATCGAAGCGATGAAAGAGCACGACTACCTGTTTCTGCATATCGAAGCTCCCGATGAGGCAGGACATGAGGGTAATGCAAAACTCAAAATAAAAACAATTGAAGATATTGACAAGTATGTGGTGGCTAGGGTTCTGGATTATGCACTTAACAGCGGTGAGCCTGTATCCGTTGCTTTCTTGCCTGATCATCCTACGCCTTGTGAGAAACGGACTCACACACGCTCGCTTGTGCCTTTTGCCATCTATAAACCGGGGCAGAAGCCTGATGGTGTGAAAGAGTTTAACGAATACTCTGTGGAAAAGGGAGGCTTGGGCTCTATTTACGGAACGGAGTTTATGAAATTGTTACAGGGTTAAATGGCTAAATTGTTACATTATTAAATGGAGTTACATAGAAATTAATCAATTCGTGTAATTCGTGAAAAAAAAAGAGTTATGATATTTTACAGTACAAACAGTAGAGATTCAGAGTTAGACATTAAGGAGGCAGTTATTAAAGGGTTATCAAGTGACAAGGGGCTGTTTATGCCTGAAACAATTCCGGTACTGACGCAATATTTCATAAATAACCTAAGTAATCTGTCATTGCAGGAGATTGCTATGGAGGTGTTAAAACCATACTTCACTCCGGTATTATCTGATGATAAGCTTAAAGATATCATTAGTGAAGCTTTCAATTTTGACATCCCATTGCGTGGCGTTAACGATAATATTTCGGTATTGGAGCTGTTTCATGGACCAACCTCTGCGTTTAAAGATGTTGGAGCACGTTTCCTTGCCAGAGTTTTATCAACTTTTGTTAAGGATATTGAACAAGACGTATATGTTCTGGCTGCCACATCGGGTGATACAGGAGGGGCAGTTGCAAATGGTTTTATAAATGTACCGGGGATAAAGGTACTTATTCTCTATCCGCGTGGTATGGTTAGCGACAGGCAGGAGAGGCAATTTACCACTTTGGGCAGAAATATTACAGCTCTTGAGGTTGACGGTAATTTTGATGATTGCCAGAGGCTTGTTAAGTCGGCTTTTCTGGATGATGAGCTAAATAAAAAACGGTTTCTTACTTCTGCTAATTCAATAAATATTGCAAGACTTCTGCCTCAGGTAGTCTACTATTTTTATGCTTGGGCTCAAATTAAAGATAAATCAGCTGATATTCTGTTTTCAGTACCAAGTGGTAATTTCGGAAATCTAACTGCCGGATTAATCTCGCAGAAAATGGGTCTTCCGATAAAACGGTTTATTGCCGCTACAAATATTAATGATGTGGTGCCTGAGTACTTAAATTCGGGAGAATACAATCCTAAGGCTTCGGTACAAACAATCGCCAACGCCATGGATGTAGGTGAACCAAGTAACTTTGTGCGTATTTTAGATATGTTTGATAAGGATATTGAAACTATAAAGGAGAGTATCTCGGGGTTTGTTGTGGATGACGACAGAATAAAAAAGACCATCAAAGAGGTATACAAGCAGTCCGGCTATATTCTCGACCCCCATGGAGCCTGCGGCTACACAGCACTAAAAGAGATAATATCAGAGAGTGAGCAGGGTCTGTTTCTGGCAACTGCTCATCCCGCTAAGTTTCCGGAAGTTGTGGAGGAGCAGATTGAGAAAGAGGTGTTGATGCCGGTAGCAATGGAGAAGTTTATGACCAAATCAAAAATTAAAATAGAGATAGATTCAACTTTTAATGAGTTTAAAAAAATGTTATTGCAGATGTGATATATTTGTGTAATTATTTTTTTTGGTACTGTTTTTGATAGAAAGTAGTTGGTGTTGGATGTAAAAAGAGTGAAATATTTACATATGTATATGAATGATTTGTAAAACATTTTTTTATTAATTCAAAAAAAAACTATTTTTACGGCCGTTTAAATTTTGAAACAAGATTTACTAATTAAAATAAAACAACAAAATTATGAAGTATTTACTGACCTTATCCTTTTTGGTATTTATGGTGGCAGGTGCATTTGCACAAGATAAAACTGCTGCAGAACTGAAGAATGAAGGAAACGAAGCATTGAGAACGAAGAGTTACCAGGGAGCACTTGAGCTGTTTGAGAAAGCTATTGCAAGCTGGGAAGAGGGTGTTGAAATGGATACTAAGATGGTGTACAACACTGCAACTTCTGCAAGAAAAATTAAGAATTACGAGAAGGCATTGAAGTATTATACAATGGCCAAGGAGCTGGGGTATAAACCTGATTACTGTACTTATTACATTGCAAAGTCTCTAAATAGCTTGGGTAAAGAAGATGATATGGAGAAGGTGCTTGTTGCCGGTTTAGATGAGTATAAAACAAGCAAGGCGGCAGGTCCGATGAAAAAGATGCTGGTAACATACTACCTGAAAGAGGGTGCAAGTCCTTATAATAAGGCAGGTGGAATATTGGCCACTGCTGCTAAAGCTGAGCCTACACAATATGATGGTATCATTGCAAGGGCAAATGCAAAGTTCGAAGAGGCAAAACCATTCTTTGAGAAAGTTCTTGAGATTGATCCTAATAACGCAAGTGCTAAAGCTACACTAGCTGAGATCAATGACCGCTTAAGTGGTACGAAATCATAACTACAAATAGTTTTAAAAAAAAGGTTGTCTGTCAGAGGCAACCTTTTTTTTGTGATAAAAAGTGGGGTTTAAATGAAACTAACTTACTAGGTATTGCGTATTGAAATGAGATAATTACTTTTTTTTTACAAAATATCTATTATTATGAGTTTTTACCCTATTCGTTATTTTGTGTTAGTTCTTTTTCTAACAACTCTTGTATGGTCAACAAAAGCTGACGAATTATCGGTTGCATTTGAGAAAGATATCACCTTTAATAATATCTCTACAATTAGAATTAAAGGATACTACAGTAAAGTTTTTGTTGAGAAGTCAAATGATAAGAGCGTCAGGATGCGGGCTCTGTTGAAATCAACCAAACCTGAAGGCTACTCTGTTGAAACAAAGATTACGAATGATGTATTGGAGGTAATAGTTAATTACCCCAAGGAGTCGTGGAGCTCCCATACCGGCGAGTTAGTGTTTGCTGTTCCCGATTCGATAGAGCTTGTTGTTGAAAACAGTTCAGGATATTGTACAATAAATGAGGTGGATGCCAAAATTATAAACATCGTTACCAAATCGGGGAAAATTAATGTCAATAAATGCTCTGGCAACCTTGTTTTGTCATCAACAACAGGAAACATTTATATTGACGAGGTGGTTGGGAGTGCGAATGTAAAGACTAAATCATCCAATCTGTCTATCTATAGGGTTAGAGGCGATGTTATCTCATCTTCATCTTCGGGGATTTTACGGCTAAACAACATTACAGGAGATGTGAAAACTGCCAGTACCTCAGGTAAGCAGGAGATGGACAAAATTAAAGGAGATATTCTGGCGAAGTCAATGTCAGGTTCAATAAAGATTTCTGTATCAGAGGGAGCAATAAAGATACAGGATTCATCAGGCGATGTACAGCTATTTCAGACAACAGGGGTGCTAGATGTAAAGACTACTAAAGGAAACCAATCGGGTACAAGGATTAATTTGTCAGGTAACTCAAGATTTACCAGTACCGAAGGAAAAATTAAGATAAAATTCGATATGTCTAAAGGATTACTCAAATACCAATTGGTTTCGGAGAAGGCTTTTATTTTTGCTTTGGGTAAATCGAAAAAGAAAAAGCTCAATATTGGAGATGGAGATATTTTGGTTCAGAGTAGTAGTACTACCGGGGCACAGTCGTACTACTAATTGAATTAAATTAAAGTTTAATTCATTAGTTCTAAAACTTCTCAAATTTCCAGAACTACAGATGCCTCGTATCTTGATGTGGGTATAATATTAATCTCCTTTTTCAGTCCGTTAAATGCTTCCATTGCAAAGTCGATACGGTTATTGTCGGCTGAGATGTGAGAGAGAAAGATATGCTTCAGCTTTGAACTGTCGATATTTGCTACCAGCTCAGCTGCTTGCCTGTTTGAGAGGTGGCCAACATCAGAGGCTACCCTTGTTTTTAGATGGTATGGGTATGGCCCGTTCCACAGTAGGTTTTCATCATAATTAGTCTCCAGAAAAGCGACATCACACCCTGCTAGATGCTCATTTACGTTGTTGCACGGTTTCCCGATGTCAGTTAATATACCAATGTTTTTTCCATTTATTGTTACACGAAAACTAACTGGGTCAATCGCATCATGAATTTTTGAAAATGAGTGAATAGTGAATTCTCCTATCTGCACAGAGTCGCCGGGAGAGAAGAATTCAACATTTTTCGGTCTGTCGGCCGGTCTTGCCCTTTTAAAGGTGGGTTTGGTAAAATATATTGGAATTGAGTGCTGGTCGGAGAGAACTCTTACACCCCGCATGTGATCCGCATGCTCGTGTGTAATAAAAGCAGCCTTAACTTTCCTGATGTCAAGCTTCATCAGTTTCATACGTTTTATAATCTGTCTTCTGCTTATCCCCGCATCAACAAGCACAGCATCACTGTTGTTGCCTATGTAGTAGCAGTTGCCATTACTGCCCGATGCTATTGCACATATCTGAATCATCTCTTTTTTGTGTGTTTATGTGTTTCGGGTTTCTTGTTTCAAGTTTCTTGTTTGTGAACCCGTTGCCCCACTACAAACTTAGTAAACTTTTAACGATGTTCTTACTGTTGGCATATTTCTGATAAAGCTCTGCTGTGTCATCCAATGCTTTCTCAATATTGGTACTGTTGCCAAATCCGATAATAATCATCAAAAAGTGTGTAGTACTCTCTGTAACCATTGTTCGTACCGAATCGCTTGTTGGAGTGCCGAAGGCTCCTATGCTATCTCTGAAAACAGGCAGTCGCTCAATGTTCAATGTACCACGGCCAATACCTTCGTATGGTTCATCTTTCTCTCCTATCCCAAAAACTATATCTCCACTTATCTTATCAATATCGTAACCGCAAATTGAGTAGCCGGTATTGATAGAGGTGAGGTTGAGGATATCAACAACATTATTAATGAAATATAGTCCTTTGCCATTGGCAACTCTTCTCAGTAACGCCTCGGAGGCGGGGCGATACCGATTAGGGTCTTTGCCTAACTTTCGGTAGGCATCTTTGTTTGCCTTAACGGTATCCATCTCTCTGATACTTTCAGGTGTAAGTACTTCTTCCTTTTCACTAACCCTGCTGTTAATAATTTTCTTAACCTCACTATTCGAAGGTTGAGTGGTAACATCGACCTCCATTATACCAAGTGTCAGATTTGGTAGTAACCCTTTTATCGCTTTACTTACAGTAATCTTGTTCATCCATTCTGTTTTTTACAAAGAAATAGAAATTTTTCCTTTCCCTAATATATTGTTCAGGGAAATCGGCTAAAAAAGATTTGTTGGCAATATAGAGACTGTAAAAAATCAGCCTAAAATATTCTCTATTACCAATTGGTATTATATTTAAAACCAATATGAAGAAAAAAATCATTAATAATTTGTAATTCCT
>JALVBA010000009.1 GCA_027010905.1 Marinilabiliaceae bacterium | reverse complement strand
TATATATATATGCTAATATATATTTTAATCAAGTAAAGAACGCTACTCAAAAGTTACAGAGCCAGAATATCAAGTTGATCCAAACACAGGAAGCGATTGTTAATCAGCAGAAAGAGATTAAAGTTCAAAATGTTGAACTAGAGGAGAAAAATGCTTCCCTCAGGGAACTAAACAGAACAAAAGACCTATTTCTTTCAATTATCTCACATGACCTTCGAAGTCCGTTTAACTCATTGTTGGGATTGACAGAGATACTTATTCTCAATAGAGAGAAGATAAAAAATCCCGAGATGATTAGGCTTGTTGACTCAATACATGAGTCGGCAAAGCAAGCGTACAAACTTGTTTTAAACCTCCTTGAGTGGTCGAAACTGCAATCTGACAGGATAGAGTATTCACCGGTACATCTAAACTTAAAAAAGGTAGCTGCCGGCAATATTGAGCTTATTAAGATACAGGCTCAGAATAAGGGTATTGAAGTTATTTTGGAAAAAGGAGGCGAAAACTGCTATGTTAATGCTGATGACAAGCTCACGACAAAAGGAACATTGGGGGAGATTGGTACAGGATTAGGCCTGGTGTTATGTAACGAGTTTGCTTCACGAAACGGAGGGAAAATAGATGCTGAAAGTGAGGTGAATAAAGGAAGTATGTTTACGCTGTCGTTACCAACAATATGAAAAAGCGAAATTTGGATAAAAAAATTAGAGCAAAAATTGTAGGAATTGGATTTCTATTATTGGTTTTTTCATGTAGAACTTATACAATTTCGACTAGCAGTTTTCGGGAGCAAATGATTAAAGCAAAATCTGAAAATATGACAGAAGTGGAAATAAATAATCCTCTTTTTTATAGAAATATAAGGTGTTCTTCTAATAATATTGACCAACTAATTGTAAAGGACAAAACTGGAAATAAAATATGTATGAACAATTCTCCTTCGATTGAGCTGAGAGTTACTTATCGCAATGGGAAAAAATTTCATTTTTATTTTGATACTGTAATTTTGGAAAATGACACGCTAAAAGGAGGACGTTCTCGATTTGCTCAAAATTTAACACAATCAATACCTTTGGATAGTATTGTGAAAATAGAAGTTCAGGATGGTGGAAAAAATTTTAATTATCAAAACTAAACGGATAAAATTGTAAGTTTTATACTCTTACTAATCATGGTTGAAGCTGTTACCTACGAAAGAAAGACATTAGCCGTATGAAAACCTTACTCTACTCTTTATCTCTGCTTATTCTTACAATGGTTGTATCTTATAATTGTCCGGATTGTACTACGCCCCCTGAGAGTATTGCTCTAAGAATTATTGACAATACTGACTCGACAGATTTAATTTTCAGAGGAAGGTATAGTTCTGATACAATGATTGTTTACTACTTCGAGAACAATATCCGCAAAGAGGTGAAGCTTGAGATTGTTTCTGATACAATCAAGAAGCAGTCGGTTATCTACTCAAACGAAATAGGGTGGATTAGTGCGGCCGGAACAAAGGAGTATTTTCTCTATCTGAACCACCATGAGACTGACACAATCTACCTCGATTATGAGGAGAAATCAGATCGTTGTTGTACCACTTTTCTGTGTAAAGAGTTCTCGATAAATGGTACGGAATTACAGAGAGATAATATTGATTTTCTATATTACTACTTTAAGTAATTACATATAAAAGAACAGGATGTGAAACGTAGTCACTACCAAAATTCTCTATTAATTGTTTTTTTTTCGGCCTCTTTCCATGGTTAAGAGGAAAGAGGCTGATTGTTTTTTTTGAATCTTATTTCACAAGGAAATTCCCGGTATAATTGCTTTCAGAAGATATAACCTTAATCTGATACCATCCTGTAGGAAGTGTGCTTACCGACACCTTAAGTGACCTTCCTGAACAGGTTTTACTTAACACCTTCTCACCGCCTGCTGAGTAAATTTCAACCGCAGATGCTCCTGAAACTGATTCCGGGAGAGTAACTTTTAAGAGATTACTCACAGGGTTTGGATAGAGAAGCAGACTACTTTCTTTTAGTGGAGTAACTAACGTTACGGTGCTATTGACTATTATTTAAAATGTATGCTCCATATAATCTGAACCTCCGTTTAAAGTACCTCCATCATCGCTCAAACGAACAGTAATATTTGCAACTCCCTCTTCTCCGGCTGCTGGAGTATATCTCAGAGTTCCTATAGTAGAGCTTTCAGTGTAGTCAATTGATAAATTGGATAGCAGGGTGTTGTTATCATTTGTAAAATCGAATGTAAGAGTTTGGTCAGCTTCGTTCGCAGGACCTTCCGAAATACCTGCTAAAGGTACAGCGTGCTCCACGCCATCATTTAATATATTTTCATCGTAAATAGACTCAAAGGTTGGTTCATCATTAACCGCAAGAACAAAGAAGTTGAAGTCAATAGTTACGAGGTTAGAATAGAGTTCATCAATAGCCTGTATCCGTATAATTGATACTCCTGCTGAGTCGGGATTGATAGTAATCTCGAGAGTCGCTTCAGAGTCTCCGGTAGCATAATTTATAAACATACTATCTACAACAGTCGGGTCAGAAGAGTACATGATAAATCCCAGTCCCTGATCTTCATCAGCAGAGCCTCCCGAGATACCAGTAAGGACAACGTGTATAGTATTGGCATCTTCATTAACAGTAACATCGGCATGGGGGTCAATTGTTGGAGGGTCGTTAATTGGTGTTACAGTGATGGTAAATGCCATGTCAGGTACCATCAGCATCGGTAACAGAGACTGTAATAACAGCTCTTCCGTTTGCATCCGATGCAGTTTGATACACCAATGTAGTATCAGTAGCAGTTTTGAGTGTAGAGAAAAGTGACGGATTATCAGAAACAACACTGATAGATGTAGGTTGTCCGCCATCACCATCTGTAATTCCCGTAAGCAAAATCGTTTGTTCAACATCATCCTCCATTACCGATTGATTGCCTACCTAATCAATAGTTGGATTGTTTTGTGCTTTTGCACTGAAAAGTGTAAGCACAAATGTCATGATAATAAAAACAGATTGTTTCATTACAATTAATTTAAGTTGTATTATTTATATTAATACACAATAGTATGTTGTATTCACAAACAGAAGCCGCTAGCACAAGGAGAAATGACAAAATGTGAATTAATACTTTCCCTTTTGATGATTTTATTTTTTTTGACTTATCCTAAAAATCATTCAACTGCTAAAGTAGTATACCTTTTTGAAAGAGAAAAAGATGTTGAATTTTTTCGTCAATAGAGAAGTGTCATCGGTCAAAGAAATAATACTTTATCTGTGGAATTCTATACCTACAAGGGAGATGTCGTCAAAGATGGCGTCGCTTCTGATGTACCCTTCAATAGAATTTTGAATCTCATCAATGTTAGTAGTTATTGATTTTCTGTTTGAGATAATTTTCTCAATGTGTGAGGAGTTTGATTCAACATGGTCGTCTTGCTCGTGTTCTACCAATCCATCGGTAAAAGCCATAAGTTTAGAGTGCTTGCTGATATATGTGTGCCCCACCTCAATGGCAGGGATAAAATCGAGCATCCCCAATCCGATACACCCCTTTTCGAGGCTGCGAATTACTCCTTTTTTATCGTCAAAATAGAGAGGGGGGAGGTGACCGGCATTAACATAGGTGAGCTTATGTGTTCGTAAGTTGTACCTACCGATAAACATGGTTATAAACTTTTCATTGTTGGCACTCTCGTTAACCCTGTCGTTAAGTTTATGAATGAGTTTTTTCAGACTTCCCCGAGCTGTGAAGAGGGTGCGAATAACCGCCTGAAAGTTTGACATCAGCATTGCTGCTGCAATTCCTTTTCCGGAGACATCGGCAATACAAAATCCTATTGTATTCCTCGACAGTTGCATTATGTCGTAGTAATCACCACCGACCCCATAGTGAGGGTGGTAAAGGGTTTTTATTGTTAATTGATGACTTTTGGGGTATTGATCTTCTCCGGGAATAAGCTGGTTTTGAATTTTGGATGCAAGCTCCATCTCTTTCTTGAGTGTCTCCTGCTCAATAAGCTCTTTTTGCATCCTCTTTGTCTCGATAAAAACAATTATCAGGTTAGCAATAATCTGGATAAGCTGGCGATATTTTATTGTAGGGCTGATTCCTTTTTTCTCCTCTTCAACATCGCCAATTAGAACGAAGCCGATAGCTTTATACCGATAAAAAAGTGGGATTACAGAATCAAAATCTTTTAAGTTATCGGGTGGAGGAGAGGATATTGAAAACTCCTCAATTTTGGTGTATTTTAACAGATTATTTTTTACATCAATATCAACAGCCTGTCTTTCGGAGATTCCTGAAATAAGGATATTTTCCCACTCATTATTAATATATGCGAAAACGAGTGCTTTGCCGACACTAAGCTCTTCACGTAGTAATACCTCAAATTCACTCAATAAATCCTCAATGGAAAGATCCTGATTCATCGTTTGGAGAATCTCCAAAATAATGTTCAGTCTTTCCTTATAATCACGCAAGTTTCTTTTATGGCCTTTAGCTATCATTAACTAAAAATTCAATGAAAATCTAATATATTACTTTTTTTTTCTTATTGACAACTTTTAC
>JALVBA010000008.1 GCA_027010905.1 Marinilabiliaceae bacterium | reverse complement strand
TAGCTATTGTCTTTATTTAGTTTATAAGTGGTAATTTAAAACACAAAAATTTGCTATTATACATTTAACATCTTATAAGTCAAATTATTTTAGATACGATATTGCGTGAAAAAGGTTTGTTAAATACTTAAATTAATTATTAATATTGCTAAAGCAAATAACTGGTTAAGCATCCCTAAGAAGGAAAGAGAGGCTTTCTTATTGAACGATATAATGATCATGAACTACAATACACTACTGATGAACCGTTTTTTTTGACGTGTTCGGGAATAACCAATACTCTGCTAAAAATAAAATCATCCGAATAAATAGTATTGAAAATTATTTGAGTATTTTTGTGTCAGAATTGATATAGCATTGGCATGAACGATTACACAATCCGGTTATTAATTCCTTTTGCGTCGATAATCTCTTTCATTATGGTGTTTTTTTCAATACCTACTATTTTAAGAGTTGCACGCCAAAAGAATCTGTTTGATGAGCCCGGGAAACGTACTGTACATAAAGTTAGAATACCCACTTTGGGAGGTTTGGCTATCTTCATTGGTTTCCTGTTTACATACTCTCTGTTTGTTGATTGGTTCGAATTTACCAAAATACCCTTTCTTATTCCGGCAATACTAATAATTTTTGGCATCGGAATTAAAGACGATATACTTGTTACTGCTCCTATTGTAAAGTTGATGGGGCAGATTATTGCAGCTCTGATAATTGTTGGGATGGGAGACCTGCGCATTACTGATCTCCATGGTTTTTTTGGACTTGATATAAACTATCTTGCCAGTGTTGTTATCACCGTCTTTCTAATGGTTTTTATAATAAATGGTTTTAACCTGATTGATGGAGTTGATGGTTTGGCGGCAATAACAGGCATTATAACGATTTTAGCTTTTGGTATTTGGTTTTACCTTAATGGTAATTACCATATTCCCATAATGAGTGCAGCTTTGGTGGGTGGGTTGTTGGCATTTTTGTATTACAATGTTTTCTCTAAACGGCAGAAGATTTTCATGGGTGATACAGGTTCGCTGTTGTTGGGGTTCTTATTAGCTGTTGTGGCTATCCACTTCTCTGAATTTACAATCCTAAACAAATATCCGGGACACAGTTTTGTGATGAATTCAGGCCCTGCTGTTGCTTTAGCTATTTTAATTGTTCCGATTATTGATACAACAAGAGTCTTTTTCTTACGTATTTCACAGGGTAAATCACCATTTTCAGCGGACAAAAACCATATACATCATCGTATGTTGGCTTTGGGTTTTACGCATGTTCAAACAAGTTTAATATTAGGAGTTATAAATATTGCTTTTATAATTTTAGGTTATTCTTTACGTAATTTAGGAGTTCTAAAACTTACTTTTTTGATTTTTATTCTCGGAATGATTGTAGCTTACATACCTTCACTTTTTCTATTGTGGAAACGAAGAGGGATTGTTAAGAGGCTGCAAGCAATTAATAAAGAAGAAAATAGATAAAACTTATTTCGATGAGATACGATAAAGATATTGTCCTTTTAAGTTTTCCCCGAAAAATATCTCACCGTCATAAACCATGATACCATTTACAAAAACAAACTGAGCCTTGCCTTTTAGTTTTGATGTAGATCCTTTACTGTTTGAACTTCGCGGATAAGAGCAGTAGAGATTACGGTCTACATTGGCATCCCAGATAATGATATCAGCATCAGAGCCCGGTCTGACAATCCCTTTTTGAGGGAACAGTCCCATTAGCCTTGCAGGCTTCTCTGAGGTTAGATTGCAAAAATCAGAAATAGAAATATTATCACTTGCAACACCTGATGTATAAAGAGCCGAAAGAGTATTTTTAAGAACGAAATACTCATCAGGTCTGTTAAAAACCTGCTTATTTATGGTGTCATCAACATTTGAAATCCTTAGGGTAGGTCGGGCTGCAAGAAACTGGTCATTTTTTAGTAACGACCAAAATTGTGAATAGGGAATCAGTGTTAACTCTCCTGAGAGCGAGAATCCATGCATCACCGTTTGGTTGTCGATTATGTAGTCCATCCCTTCGCCAATATAGCAAGGCATTGTTAATTCGGCATAAATCTTATGATGTTTTTGAGCATTTAATATCAAATCGAGCTCCTCTGTGAAGCTTATATTTATAAAATATGCTTTACAGCCCGTTTCAACAATCTTATCCAGAATTAAGCTTAATTGATCTAGCCTGGTCATTGCCGTATTGTCATCTGTATGATTCAATCCCGTATATCCGCTTCCACCGTACTCAGGATGGCTAACCTCAACTAATAGCAGCAGGCCGAGTTCTTTTATTTTTCTCATCAGGTTAACCAAACCATAAATTGCAGTTTCGTGTTCAAATAAATTCTGTACCGAAAAGCTGGTTATTCCTTCATGAGCAAAACAATACTCAAGATCTTTTTCTGAAAAGCCCGACCATCCATTCACTGATAGATGAAAGCCATAATCAATGATACTCTCTACAGACCTGTTCTTTGAAAGAAAAACTCCCTCAACACAATTCATCTTATTTTTAGGTTCAAGATTCTCAAGCATTGAAGTTGTGCCCCCAATAATTTCTGCTCTGCAAAGACGAAGCATCTCATCCTTCAGTACCACTCCAAACTCACTAAAATTACGGTTAATATCAATTGCACCCGGCATAACATATTTACCGGAGGCATCAATTACAGGTGTTTCGGGATCAGGACGGGGAATTGCATGGGCTACCTCAATGATTTTATTATTACCAATTAGCACATCGGAAACCTGAATCCCTGTTGAACTCACAATCGACCCATTTCTAATTAGTACATAATTCATTTGACGAAATTTGATAATACTAAATATAGGTAAAAGAGTTAACTTAAACAAATTGTATCTTAAATTATAGATATTTGCACTACTTTTGAAGGAATCACGATTTTTCGGCGACTAACATCAAGAATACTTATAAATAAAGAGTAATGAACAGAAAATTTATTGCCATCATTTCTATCTTAATCATAGTTTTTTTTGGTGTCATTATGTTTAAATGGTTAAGCAGTTTTAAGCAAGATCCACAAAAGAAAACACCACCTCAAGCAATAAGATATGTGAAGGCTAAACCTGTTGAGTACATTAATCTACCCGGTATTATTGAGACATCAGGTCGGTTAAGAGCTTTCGATGAAGTTGTTATCAGTTCGGAAGTTAGTGGCAGACTTGAACAGGGAGATCATCTGTTTAAAGCAGGGCGGCATTTTAAAAAAAGAGAGATAATTGCAAATATCATTAATGAGGAGTTTACATTTCAGCTTAAAGCTCAAAAGAGTAATTTCCTGAAATCTATAGCATCAATACTTCCCGATATGAAGATTGATTTTCCTGATTCATACCCAACTTGGATGGACTTTTTTGAATCTATCAATATAAATTATCCTCTTCCGCAAATACCCGAAACTACATCTTCGAAAGAGAGGATTTTTATGGCTACCAGAAATGTACTGAATGAGTACTACTCAATAAAAAGTAATGAAATAAGATACACTAAGTACCGTATTCACGCTCCTTTCGATGGTTCATTGAAGGAGGTAATCCTTCAGGTTGGAGCCGTTGTTAATCCTGGTGTACGCTTAGCAATATTTACCCGAAATGATTTGTATGAAGTGGAAGTGCCAGTTAGGGTGCAAAGTATAAGTTTGTGCAAATGTAATATGAAAGCCGATCTTACCAATGAATCAGGAGATGTTCAGCATGGTTACATCTCCAGAATAGCTGATGTAATTAATCCTGCAACTAATACGGTAAGTGTTTATGTGGCTGTAAAAGATTCAAAATTACTTCCCCTTTTTGATGGGATGTACCTTAATGTAAAGATTTACGGAAGTGATGTTCATGACGTAATGGAGATATCACGAAGTGCTGTTTATAACGGTTCTGAAGTGTTGGTATTGCAAGATAACAAACTTACAAAGAAGAGTATTAATATTCAGAAACTGAATGACGAAACACTATATTTTAACGGGCTGCCTGTAGGCGAGATGTTGGTTACTGAATCTGTTACAGGAATAACCGGAAATGCAAAATTTGAAGCATTAACAAAATAGCACAATATAGACAATATGCGTAAGATAATAGAAACCTTTGTTAAGTACCCGTTCTATGCTAACCTTATGGTTATTGTGGTATTGGGTGCCGGGATTGCCAGTTTTGTTTCAATGAAAAAGTCTTTCTTTCCTGAAAGAAAGACAAGAATAATAAGTGTCTCTGTAGCCTATCCCGGAGCATCTCCCAAGGAGATGGAAGAGGGTATTACAGTACGTATTGAGGAGGCGATAAGAGGAATTCCGGGTATAAAGGAGATTAACTCCACTTCATCAGAAAATTTCTGTAGGGTAAGTATTGAAACAACCGGAAAGATTGACATCGATCTCACTTTGCAAGAGGTGAAGAACTCTATCGATGGTATTACCAGTATGCCAACAGGGGCTGAGCGCCCCATAGTTTTTAAACAACGATCTTTAACTCCTGCACTACGCCTGGGGCTCTCAGGATCGGCAGATCTTATGACTCTAAAACAGATGGCCTATCATCTTGAGGATGACTTTATGGCTTCCGGGCTGATTAGTCAGATACAGATAAGTGGATTCCCAAAAACTGAACTATCGGTGGAAGTCTCTGAGGAGAACTTGTTGAGATATGGATTAACCCTTAGCGATATTAGCAGAGCCATATCTAATGCAAACAGGGATCTTTCGGGTGGTGAGGTGCGAAATGATGAGTACAGGGTGATTATTCGGGTTAGAAATAGATCTGTTGATCCAAATGAGATTTCTGATATTGTTATTCGTGGAGGTAAGGAGGGTAGCATTGTTCGTGTTGGAGATTTGGGTAAAGTAAAGTTACAGTTTGAAGATGTACCAAATTTTACACTTATGAATGGTAAGCCGGCCATATCAATCTCTGTTAGTAAATTAATAAGCGAAGACCTTGAAAAAATATCTGTTTTTGTTAATAATTATGTTGAGGAGTTTAACCGTAAGTATAACAATGCTCAACTAGATGTTACCTTCGATTATCTTGATATGCTATACTCAAGGCTGGATCTACTCTATAAAAATGGAGGTTTTGGACTGGCTTTAGTTATTTTAATTCTGGCTCTGTTTTTAAGTTTTCGCCTGTCGTTGTGGGTAGCCTGGGGTATTCCGTCATCGTTTTTAGCCATGTTTGTTGTGGCCAATATGTATGGGGTAACCATTAATATGATATCACTTTTTGGTATGATACTGGTTGTAGGAATACTTGTGGATGATGGAATTGTAATTGCTGAAAATATCTTCTCTCATTTCGAAAAGGGAAAGTCACCAATGAAAGCTGCTGTTGATGGTACTATGGAAGTGTTACCGGCTGTTGTTACTTCTGTATTAACCACAATAATTGCTTTTTCACCTCTCATGTTTATTGAGGGTAGAATGGAGATGATGTTTGAAATGGCATTTGTGGTTATATTCAGTTTAACTTTTTCGTTGTTTGAAGCATTCTTTGTGTTACCTGCTCACATCGGAACACCTCATGTTCTGAAACGCTCAACAGATGCTGTAAATTTTGGGAATAAAGTCAGGAACAGATTGGAGAGAACAGTCTCCTATGCCAGAGAGAAACTGTATGGTAGGTTATTGAAGAAGGTGATTAGATATCACTATGTTATTCTTTTTATTCCGTTAACCCTTACACTTATCACCGTTGGACTCTTCAAAGGAGGATTTATAACATCTACTTTCTTCCCGAATATTCCACCTGATAATTTTGATGTTAACATTGCCTTTACTCCGGGTGAAGGTGAAAAACAGACTCTGGATGCCCTCTACAAATTTGAAAAGCTGGTATGGGAGGTTAACGATGAGTTGAAAGAGGAGTACAATGATACATCAAACTACATCATATACACTTTTCTTACATTAGGAACCTCCTTTAACGGAGAGGAGACAGGCTCACATGCCGGTCATATTTCTGTTCTTTTAAGGAATTTGGAGGATAGCCCTATTTCATCATTCGATATTGCTCAACGAGTTAGGAAAAAGATAGGTAAAGTTCCCGAAGCTGATAAAATTTCTGTTGCAGGTCGTAGTCATTGGGGGGCACCCATTTCAATTAGTCTATTGGGCAATAATCTTGATGAGCTTTCAAAAGCACGCGATATGTTAATGAGTGAATTGGGGGAGATGCCGGATATTACTGAAGTAAAAGATAACAATCCGCTTGGAGCACAAGAGGTAAGGCTGAAGCTGAAACCCAGAGCCTATTTTTTAGGTCTGGATGATTTTACAGTACTCAATCAGGTACGAAATGGGTTTTTTGGTTCTCAGTCGCAACGACTGCAAATGGGAAAAGATGAGCTACGTATTTGGGTACGCTATCCACGTTCAGACAGAAAAGAGATTGGTCAGCTTGAAAAGATGAAAATCAAAACACATAGAGGTGAGTATCCATTGTCAGAGATAGCTGACTTTGAGATTGAACGCGGTCCGGTAAATATTCATCGGTATAACATGAAGAGAGAGATACGGATTGAAGCCGACCTTGTTAATCCATACATCCCCGTTGCTCCACTAACAGAGTACATTGAGGCGAAGATAATGCCAAAGATTGCTGTCAACTACCCCGGAGTAAGATATCTTTTTCAGGGGCAGCAGAAAAATGCTGCGGAGAGTCAGAATTCAATGATGAAGTTTTTTATACCTGCATTTATTTTGATTGCAATAGTGTTAATGATTCACTTTAAGTCGTTTGGTCAGGGTTTGATAATACTTTCAATGATTCCGCTTGCATATCTTGGTGCAATGTGGGGACACATGTTTCACGGTATTCCGCTCTCGATATTAAGTGCTTTCGGAATGGTCGCGCTCTCGGGGGTTACGGTGAATGATGCTGTTGTATTTCTACAAAAATATAACCGGCTTTTGGCAAATGATAACTTGCCGGTAAAGGAGGCAATTTACCAGGCAGGTCTGGCGCGTTTTCGTCCTATTGTTCTTACAACGCTAACTACAACAATTGGGCTTTTTCCAATTATTTTTGAACAGAGCCGACAGGCGCAATTCCTTATCCCTATGGCGATGGCCTTGGCATACGGAGTATTTTTTGGGACATTATTTATCCTTACAGTTTTCCCGGTAACGATTCTTTTTATGAATGATGTCAGGGTTTGGGTAAGATATTTGTTAACAGGAGTAAAGCCTTCTCCTGAAGAGGTTGAGAAGGCAAATATTCATAAAAAGAGGGTGATTGAATAGGAATGGGTCTATATCGTTTGTAGTGGGTGAAGAGCAACCTTAATATTAAAGATTTTGAATATAAATAGACAACTCTGTTTTTTTTGCGGCCTCTTTCTGATTGTGCTTGGAGTGTGATTGAAGATTTAGGGAGATTGGATAGCTCCGAAGGTATGAGGAGATCATCCAACCGAACTTAATCTTCAAGCATACGGAAAGTGCTATCAGAAATAAGCCTTGATTTTTTTTGTTCCTTTTTTGTATCAAGACAAAAAAGGAAGGATTATTTAGATATAACCATTATGTTTGACATAGAGCCGTAGGAATCTACGGCCGATAGATAAAAGATAACAATAAACAATAAATAAAAAAGAGATGAAACCAATATATTACATTCTCCTGCTAATTCTGATTATATCAACATTTAATAATGTGTTGGCGCAGCAACCAATTACTTTGAATGAGGCTATAACAATCGGTCTTGAAAATAACTATGGAATCAAGATAGAAAAAAGCAATATTGCTATTGCTCAAAAACAGAACAACTGGCAATATGCAGGAGCCTATCCATCTGTTAGTTTCGGGTTGGGTTTTAACAACTCTTTCGTTCAACGTGAAGATGACTATTTTAAAACCGGACAGGTACAACCATCATTGCGACTAAACTGGTTATTGTTTGATGGCTTCTCGGTTAGAATAAGGAAGAGTCAGTTTGAGATACTTGAAAGTCTTTCTGAAGGTAATACGGTAGTTGTAATTGAAAATACAATTCAGGCAATTATTTTGGGATACTATAAAATTGTTCTTGAAAAAGAGCGACTTAATGTTATGGAGGAGGTTATGAACCTTTCAAAAGACCGGTACGACTATATTCAAAACAGACTGGATTTGGGTGCAGGTAGTACTTATGAGGTTTTACAAGCAAAAAATGCCTGGCTGACAGATAAATCAACCTATCTGAATCAACAGATGATCTACAGAATTGCCATGAGAAATTTGGGGTATTTGTTAGGACAAAAAGGCCAAAATCAATATTCACCTTCAGACTCACTGGCTCCTGTTTTAAACAAATATAATCTGGCGGAACTTAAGGATAAGATGGAGCTAAATAACCAAACACTAAAAAATCAGTATCTCAACCAGATGATGCTGGAGAAGAGTATTGCTCTTGAAAAAAGTGCACTTTATCCTTCCATCTCTTTTAATGGTGGTTCAAACTACAACCACTATCCGGCCGGATTAAACAGTTCGGAAAG
This sequence comes from Marinilabiliaceae bacterium, assembly GCA_027010905.1. Taxonomy (GTDB): domain Bacteria; phylum Bacteroidota; class Bacteroidia; order Bacteroidales; family Marinilabiliaceae; genus JAADEM01. The sequence continues at coordinate 6,426 of JALVBA010000008.1, read as the reverse complement.
TATGCAGACATTAAACAAGAAGTTTTCATTTTATTCAAACTTTGCTCTCACCTACATTATTTATAATGGGAACAGGGTGCAGACAAATATTCAGATTGCCAAAATAGAGAAAGAGATTGGGGATGTAAGGCTTGAGGAGATGAAACATCAATTAAATAACAGACTATTAAACGTGTTTGACCTGTTTGAAGTTAGAAAGGAGTTGGCAGTTGTAGCACATGAAAACCTCTTAACAGCGAAACTAAATCTTGAGATTAGTACCGATAAGTATAAAAATGGAGTGATAAACTCCTTTAATTTCCGCGATATCCAAAGAGGTTACCTATTGGTAGCTCTATACGATCTTTCAGCATTGTACGAACTTATTGCCAGCCATGTTGATTTGGTTAGGCTGACAGGTGGTATAATTACTGAGAATGCCCCTAAGTAGGGGTTGTTGGTAAACTTGAGTGATTAACCTAACCTCTGACGATTTGGTAATGCGTTCGACACAATAATCGAATGCTTTTAAAAGAAAACGCCGACTACTTCTTTATCATCCTGCTTACGTTACTCTCATCCTTTTTTAAAGAGTATTTGAGTAGAAAATATCCTGTTACACCGGCAAATATAGAAGCAATAAAAATTCCTATTTTTGCCTGATTTATCAGCATTTCACTTTGGTAAGCCAGGCTGGCAATAAATATTGACATTGTAAATCCTATACCTCCTAAAATACCCAGTCCTGTAAAGGATAGCCAGGAAGATGTTTTTGGCTTTATTGCTATCTTAAATTTAACAGCCAGCCACGAAAACAGCACTATTCCTACTGTTTTACCAATTATCAAACTTATTGCAATTGCGAAAGATACTGTTGTGAAGATAAAACCACCCGTTCCACTAAGAAGGGTAAGGCCGGCATTTGCAAAAGCAAATAGTGGTAGTATAATCAGGTTGACAACTCCGTGAAACTGGTTTTCGATATGCTGCAATGGACTTTGCACCTCCATTACCGAATATTCAACATCATTAATAACCGATAACTGTTCGTGTGACAGTACTAACTTGTCATTCTTTTTTGATACATCATCAAACCTGTGTAGTATCTGCCTTATTCCTTTAATAAAATCGACTGCCTTAATTTTTGGTCGTGCCGGAATGGTGAATGCTACTAATACACCGGCAATAGTTGCGTGCAATCCGGTGCCGGGACCATTTACTCCGGACATCAAAAAGAAGTACCAAACAATAAACCCTATAAAAGTGTAGAGGCGTAAATCCTGAACTTTCATCCTGTTTGCAATAACTAGAATTCCCAACAGACCAAGAGCAATCATTAACGATATCCAGTTCAGGTTTCCACCGTAAAAGAGGGCAATGATTAATATTGCTCCAAGGTCGTCAACAATAGCGAGAGCAGTTAAAAAAACTTTCAGACTTAATGGTACTCTCTTTCCCAAAATAGCTAATACACCAAGGGAGAAGGCAATGTCAGTCGCCATAGGTATTCCCCAGCCATCGGCTGCCTCACCATGAAGATTGAATAATTCAAAGATTATTACCGGAACTATCATGCCGCCAAATGCCGCCACAATAGGGAAGCTGGCTTGACGTACACTGCTCATCTCGCCTGCCAGGAACTCACGCTTAATTTCCAGTCCGACAACAAAGAAAAAAATGGCCATTAATCCATCATTAATCCAGTGCAGAACACTCATCTTTACTGAGAATATTGAAGCATCAACAGTAAAGTATGTGTGCCAGAAATGTACGTATGAAGAGGGGTTGGTATTTGCCCAGATAACTGCTGCTACTGCTGCAAATATTAGTAAAACACTACCCTTGGAGATAAACTCTAGAAATCGTTCAAAAGGGTCGGCTATTCCTTTATTTTGCCCCGAAATATTGTAAGTGGGTTCGCTGTTCATAAAGATGATTTTGTACGATATATATAAAAAACTCAATATAATTAAGCACTGTTTTATTTGTCAGTATAAAACTGTTCTGTTTCGTTCAACTTTTGAGTGCTTCCAACATCGAACCACGAATGTTGGCTTTCAAGCTCACAACCTTTTATGTCGATGTAATTTCCTGTATTCAGATAGCCTTCCATTATGGAGAACTTTCTTTTCTCGCCCAACTCTTTTATGAAATCAAAGTCCAAAATCTGGATCCCACAGAATCCGAAATCACTCTTAACTTCACAATCTCTTATCGAGATAGACTCTCCGGTATTCACATTTTTCCATCCACACAAAATCATGTTATCATCGAAAATCAGATATCGTGACGAGTGCCTTTTCATAATGAGCAAACTGACACTGTTCTCTGTTGAGTTGTGAAAACTTACCAGCTCCTTTAGGTTTAAAGAGGTTACGATGTCGGCGTTTCTGATAAGTACAGGGCTATTGGGGATAAATAGAGAGCTGGCCTTTATCAGGCCACCTCCGGTGTCCAGCAGCTCATCACGCTCGTCCGAAATAACTATCTCACTATCCCATTTCTCATGTTTGATATAATTAATAATCTGCTCTGCAAAGTGATGAACATTAACAACAATTCTCTCTGCTCCGGCTTTCTCAACGCTCTTGATGGAGTGCCACAAAAGGGGCTTCCCCTTAAATGCCACCATAGCCTTGGGCATGGTATCGGTAAGTGGTTTTAATCGTGTGCCGAGTCCGGCGGCAAAAATCATTGCGTTTAACATGGTTAAATGGCTAAATAGTGTTTGTCTTACTGCTTCCCGTTGTTGAACTAAATTCCTGCGGGATAGCTTTCTCAAAAGTAGTAATTTTTTAATAGTTCCCCTATTCAAAAATAACCCAACCACCTAGAAAATCATTCAAACTGCTTGATAGGTGCATAGCACTACAGCCGGGATGTAGTTCAACCGGGACTCATTGCTGGACTTCCGCCATGCGGGACAGACCGCTCATAGTCCTGATTATTGTCTGCTAGGCTTTTTTTTCTATCGGTAGGCAAGTGCGGAGGGGCAGACATACTCATGCTGCAAAAGGCTATTGCGAGGGCATTTGTGTTTGCTGGATGTGCATGGCTGAATAGGGAAGATTGTTTATCATGGATTTTAATTTAATTTCGGCATCTGTTTTTGCCACAAATCATAGTATTTTCCTTTACTATCAAACAATTTGTTATGCGTGCCACTTTCGATAACTTTTCCTTTCTCCATTACCACTATTTCATCGGCATTTAGCACAGTACTTAATCTGTGAGCTATCATTATTATGGTTTTTCCTTCCGATTTTAATTGACGTACTACATTCATTATTTCCTCTTCGCTCTCTGAGTCAAGTGCAGATGTGGCCTCATCCAAAATAACAATTTCTGGCTCACGATAAAGCACTCTTGCAAAAGCTATTTTTTGCCTTTGGCCACCTGAGAGAGAGAGCCCATTTTCGCCTACATCGGTAAAAAAACCTTGTGGTAGTTCGTCTATGAATTTCTGAACTCCTACTTGCATACTGATTTGCATTATTTTATTCATATTAGGTTCAAAATCACCAATAGCAATATTCTCTGCAATACTGCCTTTAAAGAGGTTTACATTTTGAGGAACGACACCAACTGTTTTGCGAAGCGAATAACTGTCAACTTGTGTAATGTCTATATTATTGATAAAAATCTTTCCTGCCGAGATTGGATAAATATTCTGTAATAGATGTATCAAAGTGGATTTACCGGAACCACTTTCCCCAACAATAGCGGTAATTTTTCCTTTTGGTATTTTCAAACTAAATCCTTGAAAAACATCAACTCTACTACCATATCTAAACGAAATATCTTGAAAAACAATCTCACCAAGCATCTCTTTGGTAAGTACAATTTTATTTTCTTGCTCCTCGGCTAAATCCATTATTTCAAACAAACGGTCGGAGGCAATAAAAGCATTTTGGATAGTTTTGTTTACTCCAATCAATGAGCTAAGAGGACCAGTAAAATAGCCCAAAATTGCATAAAACGACATCAATTCGCCAGGCGTTAATTCGTTTGATAACACAAAATATGAGCCTGACCATAAAACGATAATGGTAAATACTCGTGAGAAAGAATTTGACGAAAAAGATGAAAATACGGAATTTAATCCCGATTTATAGCCTGTTTCCAAGAGTTGGATAAATTTATTTTCTGTTCGGATATTGAAGAATTCTTCAATGCCAAATCGCTTTATGGTGCTTACTGTATTTATTGATTCTACCAAATGGCTTTCTAATTCTGCCGACTGCTCCATTATTTTACGCTCCGTCTTTTTGTTAAGCTTATTGGTGATATAATACAATATAATATATAGCGGAATAATTACCATTACAATCATGGCCATTTTCCACGAATAGAAAAACATCAACACAAAGGAAAATACTACAATCAATATATTGACAATTAAATTGATAAGAGTATTGTTAATGAATGTTCGGATTTTAACGGCATCATTTATCCTTGAAATTATCTCACCTGTTTGCATGGTGTCGAAGAATCGTTGCGGAAGTTTAAGCAAATGCTTGTAGTAGCCCAAAATAAGGCGAGCATCAATCAATTGCCCTGTTTTAAGGGTAAATACGGTTTGGAATATACCCAAAAGCATCTGTATAATTATTAATACCAACATGCCGACGCTCATTAGGTTGAGCAAATTTTTGTTGCCATTTACAAAAACAAAGTCCGTAAGTTTTTGAATATATACCGATGTTGAAAGACCAATAATTGAGAAGAATACCGCACCAATAAGTGCCTGCAGCATTATCATTTTGTGAGGACGGAGCAGGAAAAAAAGCCGTGCGATATTCGACACCCTTTCGTTTTTGATCTCAAAGCTTTCGCCCGGTACTAATATCACAAGTATTCCTGTCCAATCTTCCAAAAACTCTTCTTTGGTTTGTTTCTTAATTTCACCCGTGCCCGGATCCATTATCTCTATTTGCTTTTCTGTTACTTTTAGGATTACAACATAATGCAGCAAATTTTTCTTTTTTATATGCAGATGGGCTATTGCAGGTTTTGGGATTTTAAGAAGAGCATCGTAATTTCCTTTAACGCCTTTGGCAATAAAGCCTAATTTCTCAGCGGCTTCGATCATGCCCAATACATTGGTCCCTTTGCGGTCGGTATTGGCAAACTGGCGGATTTTTGAAACAGGGATATGCAGTTTGTAATGGGCAGAAACCGACATCAAACAAGCTGCTCCACAATCCATTATATCGCGCTGCTTTACTTTTACCGAACGTTTGTTATAGCTGCTCATTGGCTCATTTTTTTATCTCATTTGGGTCAAGCCAATCGGTAATATTATCGTAAAACAATTGCGCCAGTGTTCGTTGTGTTAAAAGAAAATTAGCATTTACAGTCATCCCCTTTTTTACTTTTACGGTCTTTCCTTGATAGCTTAATTTATGTGACAAAAGTGTGCAACGTATTTTAAAATTAGGGGTTCCTTTGTCTGAAATATTAATGTCATTGGCTATTTCTGAAACCTTACCTTTGAGCATTCCCCATTGATTGAAGTTGAATGCATCTACTCTGAATTTTACATCTTGATTTTGCTTTATCAAGCCAATATCTGTTGTGGAAACATAAGTCTCAACTATTAAATCCGATGTTGGGCTTATGGTACAAATTTCTTGATTTGGATAAATGGAACCTCCGGTTTTCAATCCAACCAATTTTTGTATATAGCCTGTAATTGGAGCTGCAATAAAGTATTTTAGTAATTCTTTTTGAAGTTTGTTTAGGTTTTGCTCATTGTTGCGTAATTCTTTCTTGTTTTGATATAATTTGTTTTGCCATTGTGCTATTTGATTATCAAAAATCTTATCGTACATCAATTTAGTATTGCGATACTTATACGTGATTTGTTCGTAATCGGCAAGGGGAATTACATCTTTTTCATATAATTGTTTCTGGCGAATATACTCTGTTTCTTGAATTGCTATCTCCGATTTTTGATAACGAAGGTCGGATACAAACTTTTGAAGTTCTTTGTCCAAAAGCTGTGTGTGAAGTTTTATGCTCGATAAGTGGCTATTACGTGTCAGGGAGCTAAGTATTTTTAGGTCTGCATTTTGTTCTTGCAGTTCGGTTATGTTTTCTTTTGTGATTCCAATGCTTCTGGTTATTTCCAAAGTGTCAATTTCCAAAAGTGTGTCTCCTTTTTGTACAAGGCCATTTTCTTTCATTTGCAAACGGGCAATTTTGCCATAAACCGGGGCAATGATTTTAGTTGCAAGCTCTTTGGAGGTAACAATGCCTTTGCTATGCACATTTACATCTACCTTTATCCAAAATAAAGACACAGCAAAAGACACTACTGAAAAAATCAATAGCCAATATATAGCCTTGCTCTTGGTGGAGTGCTTTTTTATCAGGCTTTCGGTGGAGAACTGGGTTATTGAGGTGGGGAAGATTGGGTTGGGCATAAAGCAAACTATTTAAATA
>JALVBA010000007.1 GCA_027010905.1 Marinilabiliaceae bacterium | reverse complement strand
AATATATATTGAACAAGATGGCCTGTTAATTATTAACAATAGAATTAATTTTTAAATCAATAAAGTATTACGTATGAAAAGATTGTTTTTTCCGGGTTTGTTATTTACATTGCTATTTTCTGCAAACCTTCTATTTGCTCAGGAGGGTAAGGTTAAATTTGTCGAATATGACCTGAACAACGGACTTCATGTTATCCTGCATAAGGATCAGACTATTCCTATTGTTTCCGTTTCGATTATGTACCATGTTGGCTCTAAAAACGAAGATCCTAACATGACAGGATTTGCCCACTTCTTCGAGCACCTGATGTTTGAAGGATCAGACAATATCGCACGAGGCGAATATTCAAAGTATGTTGACAAGGCAGGCGGAATGCTCAATGCAAACACAAGTAACGACCGTACTTACTATTTCGAAGTTCTTCCTTCGAACCAACTAAAACTGGGGCTTTGGCTCGAATCGGAGCGTATGCTTCACGCAAAAGTTGACTCTATTGGCATTGCTACTCAAAAGAAGGTTGTTTCGGAGGAGAAGAAGCAGCGGGTTGACAATACTCCTTACGGCTCTCTGCTTGCCGAAGTGATGAAACGTGCCTTTACTGTTCACCCATATCGTTGGACTACCCTTGGCAATATGGAGCATTTGAAAAGAGCTGAAGATAAAGACTTTGTGAATTTTTATAAAACATTTTATGTTCCCAATAATGCGGTACTTGTAATCGCCGGCGACATTAATATTGAGGAGACAAAGCATTTAGTAAATAGCTATTTTGGTGATATCCCTCGCGGAACGAATGAGATTTACCGTCCAACAATGGTTGAGCCTCCACAGAAAGCAGAGATTCGGGATACCATTTACGACAATATTCAACTACCGTTGGTAGTACAGGCATACCACACTCCCGCAATGGGAACTCCTGATTACTATGCTGTTTCGATGTTAAGCACACTCCTTTCTGATGGACACAGTTCACGCCTTTACAAAGAGCTGGTTGATAATCAGCAAAAAGCAATTCAGGTTGGTAGTTTTCCTCTACCTTTCAGAGACCCGAGTCTCGCACTAACTTATGCACTTCCAAACATGGGGGTTGATTGTAAAGATTTGGAAAATGCTATTGATGCTGAGTTTGACAAAGTAAAAGAAAACCTAATATCTGAAACGGAGTTTGAGAAATTGCAAAATAAATATGAAAATGATATTGTCAGTGCAAACGAGAAACTTGCTTCTCGAGCAGAAAATTTGGCAACCAGTTACACATATTTTGATGATACAAACCTTGCAAACCAAGAGCTGGAGAAGATTTTGGCTGTAACACGTGAAGATATTAAAAGGGTGGCAAACAAGTATTTTGTAAAAAATAACCGCGTGGTTCTCTATTATCTTCCTAAATCACAACAAAAGTAATGTTTAAAGAAAAATCGCAAAAAATGAATAAAGTAATTTATAGCATTTTATTATTAGCATTTACAATATCGGTAAATGCTCAGGTTGACCGGACTAAGGCACCTGAGGCGGGGCCAGCTCCAGAAGTTAGAATTGGAGAGTATAAATCTTTTGAACTGAAAAACGGACTAAAGGTATTTGTGATTGAGAATCATAAAATTCCGGTTGTTTCCTACTCTCTCTCATTAGATAATGACCCAATTCTCGAAGGAGACAATGTGGGGTATGTAGGTATGACAGGAGAATTATTAAGAGCAGGAACTACTAATCGTACAAAAGATGAGATTGATGAGTCTGTTGATTTTATTGGAGCTCAACTCTCCACTTCGTCTTCCGGCATTTACGGGCGTAGCTTGAAAAAGCACTCCGAAACACTTCTCGAACTGATGTCTGATATTCTTTACAATCCAACATTTCCCGAAGAGGAGCTTGAAAAAAGTAAAAAACAATGGATAACAAACCTGAAGTCACAGGAGAATGAGCCAAAGGCTATTGCTTCGAATGTTGCAAACGTTCTTCGTTATGGCAAAGATCACCCCTATGGTGAGCTGGAGACCGAAGAGTCAATCAACAATATTACTATTAATGATTGTAAAGGCTATTACAATACCTATTTCAGCCCTAGTGTGGCATACCTGATAATTGTGGGTGACATCACTCTTAAAGAGGCTAAAAAAGAGACTAAAAAGTATTTCTCGAAATGGGAAGCTAAACCTGTTCTTAAACACAGCTATGAATTTCCTAAAGGGTATGATTCGCCCAAAGTTGCTATATCCAACAGAGACGGTGCTAAGCAGTCGGTTATTGAAGTTACTTATGCCATTGATTTAAAACCGGGCACAGAAGATGTTATTCCCGCTAAGCTGATGAACTTTATATTTGGTGGAGGAAGTTTCAGTAGCAGGTTAATGCAGAATATCCGTGAGGATAAAGGATATACTTATGGCGCATATTCATCATTAAACAGTAATGAGTTAGTTGGAAAGTTCAACGCATCTGCATCAGTCAGAAATGAAGTTACCGATAGTGCACTGGTTCAAACACTGAAGGAGATGAATAGGATACGTACTGAAAAAGTTCCGGAAGAGAATCTTCAGATGATGAAGAATGTACTTACAGGGAGTTTTTCAAGGTCTCTCGAAGACCCCCAAACAGTTGCGCGTTTTGCGTTAAACATAGCGAAGTATAATCTGCCTGATGACTACTACAAAACATACTTGCAGAAACTTAATTCCGTAACTTCAGATGATATTTTAAAGATAGCTCAAAAATATATCCGGCCCGAACATGCAATAATACTTGCCGTTGGTGATGTTTCTCAGATAAAGGCCGGGATGAAACAGTTTAGTCTCACAGGAGAAGTTACTGAGTACGATTTTTTTGGAGAGCCGGTAAAAAAAGCTGCAATCCCTGAAGGATTAACAGCACAGGGGGTGATTGATAACTATATTACAGCAAGAGGAGGGAAAGATAATATGCACAAGGTTACTGATATTACCTCATCTGCTACTGCAACAATTCAGGGAATGAATTTGAAAATTATGGCATTTAAGAAGAGTACCGGTAAAATCTGCGTTGAGACCTACATGGGTACAAACCTACTCTCAAAACAGGTTTGCGACGGTGTTGGTGCGAAGGTGTCCAGTCCGCAAGGAGAACAGTTTTTGGAAGGTGAGATGCTGGAAATGATGAAAAATGAGGCAATTGTTTTTCCCGAGTTGGAGTACGAAAAGGAAGGCTACTCTCTTGAGCTTATTGGAGCAGAAGATGTTGATGGAGAGCAGGCATACAAGGTAAAAGTAACTAATCCATCGGGAGAAGAGCAAACTCTGTTTTTTGCGAAAAATAGTGGCCTGCTGATAAAGAAGGTATCCTCATCACCTCAGGGAAGTGCTACATCTTTAATTCATGATTATACTGAGGTTAATGGGGTTAAATTTCCAAGCAAGGTATCTCAGAGTATGGGGCCACAAATGATAGAGATTACTGTTGATAAAATTGAAGTTAACAAAGGAATTGACGGCATTAAATTTGAAATTTAGTTTTAGTAAATTTAGTTTTTTATAATGATTAAGTCGTACAGTCTGTTGATTGTGCGGCTTTTTTTATTTCGATTTCATAGGTCTAATCATCTATTTTCTCATAACTGACAATAGATATTTTACCTGTTAGCCCCGACTCTACATGCCCCCACTTTGAAGCATCAATTTTTTTGTAATTAATATTCACAATATTTATATTATAAAATTTATGCCAGTTGACTTTCTGTTTATCAAGATATTGAATCCTGTTTATCTCTTTCCCACTATTCAGGTTCGTGATAAAATAGGCCACATATCCAGCATTATCTCTCTCCCGGTTGCGTTGCTATTTAAGAGCTGTAGGTCGGAGATATAACCATAGCCAAACTCACTGCGTTTTAACTCAGTGAGGACTTTTTGGAATTCCGAATTGGCAAGCCACTCTTTCTCATTCTTACCCTTACCCATCAATTCGGGCAGAAACTCCTGTAAGCTATATCCTCTGTTTACTTCAAATTTTACAAACAAATCATCGCTCCAGTCTGCCCAGCTATATTCGTACGAATCGTGAGAAATAGCACTTGTATATCTGCCTAAACTATCCTTAAAGGCAATATAAAAAGGTTTGGAATAGTGTTCAAATGCCTTTGCTGATAATGGGTTCAACATTAAGCCCTCAAAAACAGAACGTTTGTCAAGTATGTTGAGCATAATACTTGACATTTCTTAAAAAAAGAATTATATTTGCAGTATGAATATTGCAAAAAAAATAGAAGAAAAAAATTGATAGTATTGAAATAGGGAATACTTTTACCTACAAAGATCTTCCAATAAATAAAAGGGAGTATGCCGCTACTTCCAAGACCATCGAACGACTTATTAAAAAAGGAAAAATTAGACGTATTTCAACGGGAATTTTCTATAAGCCAAAACAATCGGCATTTGGCGAACTTAAACCTGATGAAGAAAAAATAATCACACCCTATTTATTGAAAAACGGTAAAAGAATAGCATATATAACCGGCTTATTGCTTTATAACAAAATGGGATTAACAACTCAAATTCCAAAAGAAATCAGTATCGCAAGTCGCGAAAAAAGAATATATATTGCAAAAGGAAATATCAAAGCAAATGC
>JALVBA010000006.1 GCA_027010905.1 Marinilabiliaceae bacterium | reverse complement strand
GTTAAAATACGGAATAATTTTTAAATTTGAATTTTATAATCAGCTATTGAAGAGGAGAGGGCTGATATTTATACCAAAGAAAAATGTCAACACTAAATAAAATAAAAGCCCCCATAAAAGATGAGATGTTGAAGTTTGAGCCCTATTTCAGGAATCAACTTAAAACAAAAATCCCTTTGCTCAGCATCATTACCAACTATCTGATACGGCGCAAAGGGAAGCAGATGCGCCCAATGTTGGTTTTTCTTACCGCAAAGCTGCATGGAGAGATTGCTCAACCTACCTTTATGGCTGCAACACTAATTGAGTTACTTCATTCTGCCACTCTGATACACGACGATGTGGTTGACGAAACCTATCAGCGCAGAGGGATTCTTTCGATTAATGCTCTGTGGAAATCAAAAATTGCTGTATTGGTTGGCGATTTTTTTCTGTCAAAAGGGTTGCTTATTGCGCTCGACAACGATCAGATTGGCACACTGAAGATTGTTTCAAATGCGGTGAAGGAGATGAGCGAAGGAGAGTTATTGCAAATTGAGAAATCCCGTAAATTAGATATCACGGAAGAGGTCTATTTTGATATTATCCGCAAAAAAACCGCAACCCTCATAACCGCTTGTGCCAAGGCTGGTGCTCATTCGGTAGAAGCAGACAACAATAAGATGGAGCTAATGACTAAGTTTGGTGAGAACCTGGGTATTGCTTTTCAGATTAGGGACGACCTGTTTGACTACGAAAACAGTGGTCTGATAGGAAAACCTACAGGAAATGACATTAAAGAGAAGAAGATGACTCTACCACTTATCTTTGCCCTACATAATACCACCTCATCAGAAAAAAGAAAAATTCTTTCATTGGTTCGTCGACACAATAAAAATGATAATAAAATCAAAGAGATAGTTCAGTTTGTGAAGGACAAAGGAGGTATTGAGTACACCGAAAAGATAATGCTAGGGTATGGAGATCGTGCAATGGAAATACTCAAGAAGTATCCCAATAGTGAAGCCCGCGAATCTCTTATTGAACTGGTAAACTATACCGTAAGCCGTAAAAAATAGAGTTAGCAACAGTAGAGAAAACAAGTATGATAAAAATTATTAGTTTTGTCATTCAAATTAACTGTAGCATGGGAAAGATATTAAGCATAGAAACCTCTACTGATGTTTGCTCTGTGGCTATTGCCGAAGAGGGGGTGGTTACAGCAAAGCAAGAGTTGTTTCAACCAAACTCACACTCTACTCACTTAACTCTTCTTATTCAGGAGCTGTTTAAGACCGAAGGAGTTTTTCCCTTAGAGGAGCTTGATGCCGTTGCAGTTAGTGCCGGTCCGGGGTCATACACAGGTCTTCGTATCGGAGTATCTGTTGCTAAAGGTATCTGCTATGCTCAGGGCATTCCTCTTATTGCTATCGATACGTTAATGTTATTAACTCAAGCTGTTATAAACACTAAGGAAGTCAGCAATAGTAAAGAGATTATCTACTGTCCGATGCTTGATGCTCGACGAATGGAGGTCTATACCTCCCTTCACAGCTCTTCTTTGGAAGTGCTGGAAGAGACAAATGCAAAAGTTATTGAGAGTGATTCTTTTTCTGAGAAACTACAAAAGAAGAAAATTGTTTTTTTTGGAAACGGAGCATCAAAATGCCAAAGTGTAATAGTAAGTGAGAATGCCTCTTTTTTAGACGGCATAGTCCCTTTGGCTGCGAATATGAATCTCTTGGCTGAAAATAAGTTTACAGCGGATGATTTTGCAGATTTGGCCTATTTCGAGCCCTTCTATCTGAAAAGTTTTGTGGCTACTATTCCTAAAAAGAAATTCTTTTAATATTAAAATCCGATATTTCCTAGAATGAAGAAACGAACCATTATACTACTCTCTCTCCTAATAACTCTTTTCTCTTTTACCGAGGATTCCCCTCTGCAATTGAAGCATACGAGCCATCATGCTTTTCAAGGGGGAGAGAAACTGGCATACTCTGTAACGTATAGCTTTTTCTCGGCAGGCATTGCCTATATAACAGTAGAGGATACAACTATGGCAAACAAAAAGGTTATGCACCTCAAAATGGAGGGGGTTACCACCGGATTGGCCGATGTAATTTACAAAGTAAGAGACATCTACGAAAGCTATACTGATATTGAAACCGACCTGCCGGTGAAAGCTATTCGTAATATACATGAAGGAAACTATAAATATTATAACGAAGTTACTTACAACCGCAACTCATCAACGGTGACCAGTACTCATTCAGGAATTAAGACTGTGCCTGAAAACACACTAGACATTCTTTCCGCATTTTTTTATGGCCGTAACCACTACTTTAACGACAACCTTAAAATAGGGGAAGTAATATCGTTAATCACATTCTTCTCCGACAACGAGTTTCCACTGCAGATAAAGTATGAAGGAATAGAAACAATAAGAACACCTATCGGGAAAGTTGAGTGCTATAAGTTTGCGCCAATTACCGAAATTGGTCGTACATTTGAATCAAACGAAGATATGCACCTTTGGATTTCAAGGGATGACAACAGACTTCCAATAAAGATAAAGTTTAAGCTGATTGTCGGATCTTTCACCTGCACTCTTAACCATTACAAAGGGCTGAAGTATCCGTTTACAAATTTGAGAACCAAACATTAATTTTTTATTCTTGAAAACCAGAATTTCAACAACCGAAAAAACTATCGAAGTCCCTGATATCGGTGCTGTAATAATAAAAAGAAGTATTAAGGCTAAGCGGGTAAATATACGTCTCAAGCCGTTTGGAGTTGTTGAACTTATTATCCCAAAATCCGTGAACGAAAAAGAGGCTATCGATTTCCTCCTCTACAAAAAACTTTGGATACAAAGAACATTAAAAAAAGTTGCTGAAAAGGAGAGCAAACTTTCAACCTTTGATGAAACAACAACATTCAAATCTCGTAGTTTTACCCTGAAAATTGAGAAGCAAAATCGAACAGACATAAATCTAAAGTTAAAAAACGGAGTGTTACAGGTGTCATACCCCGAAACCATGCCGGTGACACATCCCAGTATTCAAGATGCTATTCGCTACGGGATAGAGGAGTGCCTGAGGTTAGAGGCAAAATCTTTCCTGCCCGGACGTATTGCGTGGTTGGCTTCCCAACATGGATTCAGCCACAATAATGTTGCAATAAAAAAATTAAAGTCCAGATGGGGCTCATGCTCAGGGGTAAATAATATAAATCTTAATCTTCACCTAATGCGGCTACCCGATGAATTGATAGATTATGTACTTTTACACGAGCTATGCCATACGATAGAAAAAAATCATGGCAAAAGTTTTTGGAAATTACTCGATAAAGTTACCGGAAACAGAGCCCGTAAACTGGATAGAATGGTAAATCAATACTCAACAACGATATATTAATTATGGAATGGGATAAACTACTAACGCCATTACGAACAGGCAAAGAGGGAATTTCAAAATCGGAACATCACGACAGAACACAATTTCAGCGCGACTATGACAGGTTAATTTTCTCCTCTCCTTTCCGTCGGTTACAGAATAAAACGCAGGTGTTTCCTCTGCCAGGTAGTATCTTTGTTCACAACCGACTTACCCACAGTCTTGAGGTTGCAAGTGTTGGACGTTCGTTGGGTAATAATCTGGTTCGAAAACTAAATGAGAAATCTGTCTCTCTACCCGAACTATTCAGTGAGATAGGCTATGTGGTCGCAACCGCATGTTTAGCACACGACCTGGGAAACCCACCCTTCGGGCATTCGGGAGAGATGGCTATCTCAGAGTATTTTAAAAATGGAGATGGGAAAATTTATGAAGAGAACTGTAGCAGAGAGCAGTGGTGCGACCTCACAAACTTCGAGGGTAACGCAAATGCACTAAGGCTTCTCACACATCAGTTTAACGGTAGAAGAAAGGGTGGATATGCACTCACCTACTCAACGGTGGCAAGTATAATTAAGTACCCTTTCTCCTCGAATTCGGGAGTTAAGAAAAATAAATACGGCTATTTTCAATCGGAAAAAGCAACCTTTGAAAAGATAATGAAGAAGCTGGGAATAGAACTTTTAGATAGAGAAAAGGGCATTTATGCCCGGCATCCTCTGGTCTATCTCGTAGAGGCGGCCGACGATATCTGCTACCAGATTATGGATATTGAAGACGCCCACAAATTGAGAATTCTCACCTATAACGAAACCCGTGATTTGTACGAGAATTTTCTAACAGAGAGAGAGATTAATGAGTATGATTTTAATAAGGTGTTTGAAGATGTTACCGACAGAAATGAGCAGATTGCCTACTTAAGGGCTGTGGTAATTGGCAAGCTGGTAAATCAGTGTACCGACATCTATCTCGACAACTACGATGCTATTATGGATGGTCGTTTTAACCGCTCGCTTATTAATGAGCTCTCCGGCACTTCTGGAGAGGCTATGAGTGTGGTTGCCAAAACTGCACTTAATCGTATCTACAAACATCACACAGTAGCTGAAGTTGAATTGAGTGGATTTAAAATTCTAGGGACTCTTATTCACGAATTTACCAAAGCAGTAATTAATCCCAATCTGCACTACTCAAAAATGCTTAAGACATTTATCCCCGTACAG
>JALVBA010000005.1 GCA_027010905.1 Marinilabiliaceae bacterium | reverse complement strand
ATATATAATAATGCAACAATACCTCGATCTGTTACAGCACGTACTTGATAAAGGAGAAAAAAAGGAGGATCGCACCGGCACCGGCACTACCAGTGTTTTCGGTCATCAGATGCGGTTTGACTTGTCGGAAGGATTTCCACTGTTAACAACAAAGAAACTGCACCTGAAATCGATTATTCATGAGTTGTTGTGGTTTTTAAAAGGGGCTACCAATGTTAAATATCTTCAGGAAAACGGAGTGCGTATCTGGAATGAGTGGACAAAAGAGGATGGTGAGCTGGGGCCTATTTACGGCTATCAGTGGCGTTCATGGCCCGATTACAAAAAAGGTAATGTCGACCAGATTGCTCAGGTGATAGACTCAATCAAAAAAAATCCTGATTCACGTCGTCATATTGTTAGTGCATGGAATGTTGGGCAGATTCCGGAAATGCAACTGCCTCCTTGCCATATTCTTTTTCAGTTTTATGTTGCAAACGGCAAGCTGAGTTGCCAGTTATACCAACGCAGTGCTGACATCTTTTTAGGCGTACCATTTAATATTGCATCGTATGCCATACTGACAATGATGGTTGCTCAGGTAACGGGGCTTAAGTTAGGTGATTTTGTACATACTTTGGGTGATGCTCATATCTACCTCAACCATATCGATCAGGTAAAACTACAGCTTACAAGAGAGCCGTACAAACTTCCCCGGATGGTGATAAACCCTGATGTGAAAGATATAGACAGCTTTAAATTTGAAGATTTTCAACTTCAAGATTATACCGCTCATCCTCATATTAAAGGTGCTATCTCCATTTAAGTGATTAAGAGTATTGCGTATCGCATAAGTTTGATTTCAACATTCCGAAGTATCATAAAAAACAGAAATAATGAATTCCAACATCTCCATAATTGTTGCAGTTGACAAAAACAGGGGCATTGGCCGCAAAGGAGATCAGCTTGCATATATCTCAGGCGACCTTAAAAGATTTAAAGCTCTTACTACAGGGCACACCATAATCATGGGGCGCAAAACCTTTGAAGCACTACCCAAAGGTGCTCTGCCCAACCGAAGGAATGTTGTGATTACAAGAAATAAAGATTTTAATCCTGTAGGATGCGATGTATATAACTCTATTGAAGATACGCTAAAAAGCCTGAAAGAAGACGAGGAGGCTTTTGTTATAGGTGGCGGTGAAATCTACAGAGCCTTTATGCCATTGTCAGGAAAGTTGTACATCACCGTTATTGATTATTCGTTTGAAGGGGTAGAGATATTCTTTCCTGATATCGACCATAAAGAGTGGAAAACGGTTGAAGAGCAAGACCCGATTACAGATGAGAAAAGTGGAGTAAACTACTGCTATCGTACCCTTATCAGAAGATAAATTCTATTTTTATTGTGTAGGTTAATATGTCAGAAACGTTGTATGCAAACAACGTTAATATCTGCATAGTGTTGTCTGTATATAACGTTATATTAATGTATATGTTGTTTATATATTACATATAATTGATAAAACGTTTTGTTAAATGCCCTCTACTCTACAGGCACTAACGTGGAAGGAACCATGAGGGAGACTTTTTTTATGAATCAATTACTGAAAGCTAACAAAGTAAGGTCATCAAAGAGAGGTGATTTCCTTATTGATGGCAGATAAACGCTTGAGGTTGGAGGTAGCAGGAAAGGGTACACTCAAATAGCTGATATTGACAACTCCTTTTTCGCTTCAGATAATTTTGAAGTGGGGTCTGGCAACAAAATACCTCTATGGTTGTTTGGCTTTTTATATTGATGTCAATAGGGGGGGAGCTGTCTGAAAAAGGGCAGTTCTTTTTTTATTATTGATTATGGATTAATTGATTTAACGTGGTGAAAACGCACCTTTTATCGTCGCCAAAGATACACTCAATATCTTTTCTGCTACTCTGTTAAGACTCTTCTCATCGCCCTTAATGTGATAGATACGTTGAACATGAGTATAGTTAGCTCCCGGCTTAAGAGCTAGTGCCGGTGATGAACTTTCAAGCTCGTAGAAAGGCCCCAGCTGTGATCCATCTTTCAAGGGCCCGTCGTTATACGAATTAAGAGCATCACCTCCGTATGGCTTCTCCTGAATCTTCCATGCAGAGTTTACAAAATCTGTTTCCCCTTCAGGCAGCTCACTCTCTAGAATCGTCAACACTTTACTTTGGGCATCATAACTTCCCATAAAGCGGGTGGCTCTTAAGGGAGGTATACCAATCTTTCCTCTGCTCTTACCGTCACCTTTAAAAAATATAATATTGTCTTTAACTCTAAGTCTATCATCACTAATCTTTCCAAAATAGTCGTCATTTACCTTCTTACCCAATTCTACTTCGTCGCCTGCTTTTACTGGAATAACAATTGTTACATCCGGTGATGAGTTAAACATGCTCAGCATCCATATCGACAGCAGCCCTGTCTCTTTCTTCCACTCCTTCTCACCACGATTCTTCATCGTATTGTCCGACTCATAGGCAACTACAGACAGGTTCTTATCCTCAATGTCAAGATTTGCCATAGCCTGTATAGTGGTGAGAAGGGTGACTTTCCGGTTTATGGTAAGATCAAATTGTGTTCCTTTGTAGTTTACAAAGTGCATATCCTTATTGAAGGTAACAGCAGTTTCAGTTTTATCAACAATGGCAAATGTCTCCGTGTCGATAGCAGCTGGGACAAACCAGTTGTCAAAGACAAAATCTTTTCCCTTAGCAAAATATATTGAGTACTGACCTCCCTCCGGCCCTATCCAAAAACGCTCCTCACCACCAAAAACATTAATATGCTCCACCGTTTTCCCTGAGGCAATCAAATCATGATTTATCCATCCAAAACCTGCACCTGCATCACCCTCGCAGGTAGAAGTCATTACCCTACCCTGATAGTCGGGTACAATTACGACAGCTGCATCGCCTCTTTTAAGTTCGACAATATTATGATACTTTTCAATAAACTGTCTGTCGTAACCATAAGTTCCACTATTTGACGGATTAGTAGTATTTGCTTTTTTTGATGTTGGCGCACTGCAACTAACAACCATTACAGTAGTTAGTAGAAACAGACTGAAATGAAGAGAGAATCGATTCATAATTTGTATTTTATTTATCTTGAGTAAGATTACAAAAATAGAAAAACTATTCGTTTCAGGGCATGTTAGCATCTAATTTTTAATTTGAAGCGCTGACTATAATTTATAACCTGCATTATTCATGGTTTTTCTCGCAAAGGCACTAAATCACAGTGAATTAATAACTCATACTCAAAATATTCAATATCATTAAGTTCAATCAATTTGATTTTCCAATTTGCTCTTTATCTACACTTTGCGCTTTTGCGTCTTTGCATGATGAATTATTCAGGATATATCTCTATTTGAAGTGAGGGCTTGATTTGAAGTCAAGCCCTCACTTTGAGAAGATGCTGAGCTATACAAACCTAATTCTCTTCAATTTTGCAGTTTAGAAGTTCTAGGCTACTGCCTCTTTCTCTTTTGAGGCTGCCTGTTGCTGGTCGCGGTATTTCAGAATTAATATTTCATGAACTACAATCTCGGTAATATACCGCTTTTCATTGCTACTATTCTGATACTCTCTGTGAGTAAGCTTTCCCTCAATAGCTACCTGCTGACCTTTCTCTAGGTACTTTTCAACATAAGCCGCCTGATTTCCCCATGTCACAATATTGTGCCACTGTGTTTCGGTAACTTTCTCTCCTTTACTGTTACGGTAGTTCTCGGATGTGGCTATTGTAAAGCGTGCCATTTTCTTTCCATTACTTGTTTCGCGTACCTGTGGGTTCATTCCCAAATTTCCGATGAGATTTACTCTGTTTTTTAAATTATTCATAACTAAAGATTTTAAAAATTAAATTTCGCGTTTACCCGGCCGGGGTAATCATCTCTTTCAAAACGACAGAACAAAGTAAAGACAACTTCTAGGTAGGAGTCGTATGATATGCATGTATAACTGTTTATAACCGTATTAAAACGTTTGTTAAACGAATATAATTTTGTAACTTAGAGATTTTACCTGTATTACAATATCTTTAAGGGGGGGGAGACCCCTTTCGTCCCCTGAAGGGGAGGCTAAGAGCGGAGAAAAGTAACAAAAGTTTCCTTTTAGGTGATTTAGGGGTGAAAAGAACATAATCAAAAAGCTATGGAAATAAGATATTGCCTCGAATGTGAAGAACTTCTGCGCGGGCGTTCCGACCAGAAGTTCTGCTCTGATGTCTGCCGCACTGCATACCATAACCGTATGCACGCCGATAAGAACAAAACCATACGTCATGTAAACTCCATCTTACGAAAAAATCGTAATATACTGGAACAGCTTAATCCCGGCGGAAAAACAAAAATATCAAGAGAAAAGTTGGCAAGCAGAGGATTTGTGTTTTCATATTTCACAAATACCTACACAACAAAAACCGGCAAAGTATATTTCTACTGTTACGATCAGGGCTACCTTCTCCTCGAAGGAGATTGGTACATCCTGGTAAGAAAACAGGAGTATATCGATGGATGATATTTTTAATATTATTGAGGTTCTACTACCATTTTAGTGGGTACTTATAGTAAGTTTTTTTTTTTGAAATTTATATGAT
>JALVBA010000004.1 GCA_027010905.1 Marinilabiliaceae bacterium | reverse complement strand
AAGTATCCAACCCAAATGGATCAATATACCTCAAAGGATTATTCATCACATAATGGTTTGGAGTAAGATTGTAGTGGTATTCACAGAGAGGATCTGGCACATGCCACCTCCCCAAAGCAGCATCATAGAACCTAGCCCCATAATCGTACCAGTCCAGCTTCACCCCGGCAACTTCATCGTTTTGCAACTCCTTGCCGTTGTACAGGTATTTGTTGTCGGCGCCACCTGCCTGATAATTTTCGGATAGCATACCAAAGGGGTAATACCCACTTATCTGCTGTGCTGTCCCGTTTGCATTAACCATCACACGTGTATTACCTAAATGGTCTTTCAGGTAATACTGGTATTTCGGGATTGCACCACCCATGTCAACCTTTCCTTCACCATGCAAAATATATTTCAATGAACTTCCTTCGTAAACAAAACTACCTGCATAGTATGTCATAGTACCATCAGGTGCTTTCTTCGCCACTTTTTGCCCGTTGGCATCGTAAATATACTCAATCGTCTGTCCGCTACCAAGTAAAATCTCGGGTAAGTCTAAGTAGATATAGGTAAACAACTCCAATCCTCTGCTTTTGTCCTGGGTCATATTACCATTCAAACTTAACCCTTGATTCGCATAATTTCTGTTTTTTTCATAAGTCATTAAATTAAAACAATTATATTGAACACAAATTTAATACTACTATCATGTTTAATAAAGATGTATATATCAACAGGCGCAAGCATCTGAAAGAGAGTGTTGAAAGTGGGTTAATCCTCATTTTGGGAAACAATGAATCGGCGATGAACTACCCCGACAATACCTACCACTACCGTCAGGACAGTACCTTCTTATATTTTTTTGGGATTGATTACCCCGAACTGGCAGGTGTAATTGACGTGGACAACGACAAAGAGATTATTTTTGGTGATGACCTCACAATGGATCACATCATCTGGATGGGGTCTCAGCCAAAACTGGCCGACAGAGCCTCTGAGGTTGGAATTACAAAAACAGCACCATTTAAGGAGCTGAGCAGTATGATTGAAGAGGCTGCCAATTCCGGACGAAAGATACACTTCACCCCTCCCTACAGAGGAGAAAATATAATGCTGCTAAGTGACCTTACCGGATATCATCATAACAAGGTGAAGAGTAAAAGCTCGCTTGAGCTGGTTAAGGCATGTGTTGACATACGCTCGATTAAAGAGCCATGGGAGATTGAAGAGCTGGAACGTCACATGAAAGTGGGATACGACATGCACACTTCGGCTATGAAGATGGCTCAACCGGGAGTTACCGAGCAACAGATAAGCGGAGCAATGGAGGGCATCTCAATGTCAGGAGGAGGAGTGGTAGCGTTTCCTATAATTTGTAGCGTTCACGGTGAGACTCTTCACAACCATTACCACGGTAACACCTTGAAAGAGGGAGACCTACTACTTATTGATGCCGGAAGTGAGTCGCCACGGCACTACGCCACAGACAATACCCGTACTTCACCGGTGGGTGGAAAATTCACTCAGAAACAGAAAAATATTTATCAAATTGTTGTGGATGCCAACGACCTGAGCCGCGAAGCCACAAAGCCCAATATACCTTACCGAGATGCTCACATGGTTGCTTCAAAAACAATTGCTACAGGCCTTAAAGAGTTGGGGCTGATGAAAGGGGATGTTGACGAGGCTGTAGCTGCCGGAGCTCATGCTCTGTTTTTCCCTCACGGACTGGGGCACATGCTTGGACTTGATGTGCACGACATGGAAGACTACGGCGAGGTGCATGTAGGGTATGACGACGAGATACGGCCAAGCTCTCAGTTCGGTCTTGCATACCTGCGTCTGGGACGTCGTCTGCAACCAAACTTTGTAATAACAAATGAGCCGGGCATCTACTTTATCCCTGCCCTTATAGACCAGTGGAGAAGTGAAAAGAGACTGGAGCAGTTCATCAACTACGACAAGGTAGAGACATACAAAGACTTTGGAGGAATACGCCTCGAAGATGATATTTTGGTTACCGAAACAGGTTGCCGCATTATAGGTGAACGAATCCCAATCTATGTTGACGAAGTAGAGGCAATAGTAAAGTCGGGGAGATAGTTATAGAAGTAGCTATTGATGGGCTATACTATTTTGCCGGCAACAGAAAAAAAACAGTATCTTGCAGCGCACACAATTGAAGGTGTGCATGTTTAATTTATTAAAGCTATGAAAACGATATTATCACTACTCCTAACAACATTTTTATTTGTTGGGCTGAATGCTCAGGAGACTACTACAGATCAAAAATTCAAGTCTGTTATTGATTTACCGTCATCACCGGTTAAGAGTCAGGACAGGACAGGCACATGCTGGTCATTTGCCACAACCTCGTACATCGAATCAGAAATACTACGTATGGGTGGGCCTGAATTAAATCTATCAGAGATGTATTTTGTGAGATACACCTATCCTGAAAAAGCAAAACAATATGTAATGCGTCACGGTTTAGGTAACTTCAGCGAAGGTGGCCAAGCACATGATGTAATGAATATTGTAAAAGAGTATGGTTTGGTAACTGAAAATGCCTTTCCCGGCAAAAGAGACGAATCAAAACCTTATGACCACAGTGAGCTGACATCTGTTCAAAAAGCTGCTCTTGACAACCTGCTGAAAAAGAAGAACGCTTCACCATCCTATCAGTGGTACGAAATCATTGAATCGATACTTAATATCTATATGGGCGATTTGCCACAACAGGTTATGTTCGATGGCAAAACTATGACACCAATGGAGTTTAGAGATGAGATGGAGATAAACCCTGACGACTATGTAGAATTAACCTCATATTCGCACCACCCATGGTACAGTAAGTTTAACCTCGAGCTACCCGACAACTGGTCGTTCGACCGCTATTACAACCTTCCTGTTGATGAACTTATGGAGGTTATGAACAGTGCTTTAAAAAACGGATACACCATCTGCTGGGATGGAGATGTGAGTGACAAACACTTTAGTCATGGAAAGGGAGTTGCTACCGCACCTGACAATGATGACCCAAGCATGGAGAAAGAGGTAACTCAGAAGATGAGACAGGAGGTATTTCTGTCGTGGCAGGCAACTGACGACCATCTGATGCATATTACCGGAATGGCTCAGGACTCAGACAGTACGATTTTTTACAAAACAAAAAACAGCTGGGGAGATAGTAATATCTATGGTGGTTACCTCTATATGTCGGAGAGTTACGTGAGGCTAAATACTATTGCGTGTATGGTTCATAAAGATGCCATACCTAAAAAGATAGCTGAAAAGGTATTCAAATAGAGTTTTCATTGAGGGCTTGATTTGATGTCAGACCCTCAATAGTCGATATCGTTATGCTTGAACCCTGGGTACAACAAAAACTCTCCTCCGTTGATGCAGGTCACGATTGGTGGCACGCAGTGAGAGTACGTAACAGTGCTTTGACTATTGCTGAAGATGAGGGAGGCAACAGGCAGATTATTGAGACTGCCGCATTAGTTCACGACCTTGTGGATGATAAATTTTTTATTCCTGCTGATGCAGAAAAAGAGATTGTGAGTAAACTACAATCACTCTTCTTTAAACAGAACGACATTGACCATATTATGCACATCATATCTTCAATGTCATTCTCAAAGGAGCTGGATGGAAGCAGTTTTGACTCGTTAGAGTTTCGAATAGTTCAGGATGCTGACCGATTAGACGCCATCGGTGCGATAGGTATTGCCCGCACATTCAGTTATGGAGGCCATAAAGGACGAGAATTTTACAATCCCAACATTCCATTTGAGGAGGTATCATCCAAACGGCAGTACCGAAATGGTGCAACACCTACAATCAACCATTTCTACGAGAAACTTCTTAAGCTAAAAGAGATGATGAAGACAAAAACAGGCAGAGCGATGGCCGAGGAGAGACATCAATTCATGGCGAGATATCTTGAGCAATTTTTTAAAGAGTGGGGATGATGAAATCAAACATTAAAGTTATGGTATGATTGACCTCCTGAAACTCAAGGAAAACGCCGACAACAAAAGCAGAGAGAACAGACGGTTTTTGGATAAGCTTAAAAAGAAGAAGCCCAAAGATCTGGATGTTGTGGTGGCTGGCCTGCACGATGAAGTCTTTGAATATACCGATTGCCTTGAGTGTGCAAACTGTTGCAAATCTATCAGCCCGGTTGTCAAAGACCGAGATATAGACAGGATAGCCAAACATCTGAAGATGTCTCCCTCAGAGGTGACTAATCAATACCTTGAACTTGACAAAGATGATGATTACGTATTCCGCGAAACACCATGCCCATTTCTTATGCCCGATAACTACTGTATGATTTACGACGTTAGACCGCGAGCCTGCCGCGAATATCCGCATACCGACCGCAAAAGATTTTACCAGATTAACACCCTTACATGGAAGAATACATTTATTTGTCCTGCTGTTTTTGATGTAGTTGAGAAGTTAAAGGATATTTACAGGTAAATAGATGTTGTAATAACAGACTAAAAATCTATTTTTGTCGTTTAATAATGTAATTATGCACAAAGGACTCATTAAATTAACTCTAACAATCATGCTTCTGTTCCCAATCTCGCTGAAAGCACAGCGTGGAGGCGATGCCGTATATGAGTTTCTTAATATTACCAACTCTGCCAGAGTTGCTGCCCTTGGCGGAAATCAGGTTGGAATGAGCGATAATGACCTGAACTTTGTTTTTCACAATCCGGCAGCATTAACTAATGCCGTTAGCAATTATCTTACTTTCAATTACGTTCCCTATTTTGCCGATATAAATTATGGATATGCAGCTTACGCTCGCTCTTTTGACAGGGTAGGAACCTTCTCTGCCGGAGTTCACTACATCAACTACGGAGAGTTTGACCGCGCTGATGAGTACAGCACAATAAACGGCACGTTCTCTGCAGCCGATTACGCTTTTCTTCTCACCTACTCTCGCAAACTGTCGAACAGAATCAATACAGGAATCACAATGAAACCAATCATCTCAAATTTTGAGAGTTATCACTCTTTTGGTTTAGCTTTTGATATTGGTTTTATGTACACTTCGAAAAACAACCTGTTTAACATGGGTTTGACACTTAAGAATTTTGGTTCACAAATATCAACTTATAACGAAACTACTGAACCTCTGCCTACTGATCTGCAGGCGGGATTGAGTATTAAGCTTGCTCACGCTCCTTTCAGGTTTAGCGTAACGGCTCAGGATTTACTAAGCTTTGACCTAACCTATAAACTACCGGATGAGAAGGATACTCCATTCACAGGATTTGATGAACCATCAACCGGGTTTGGCGATAAGCTTATGCGTCACATGATTTTTGGCTTTGAGTTCTCTCCATCAAAAAACTTTTATATGGCAGCAGGGTATAATCACCGTCGCAGAAAAGAGTTGGTTGTTGATGCTAGAGCCTCTACAGTTGGTTTTTCCTGGGGTTTTGGATTTCATGTTTATAAATTCCTCTTCTCATACGGCTCTGCCCGATACCACCTTGCAGGCTCTTCAAACCACTTCTCCATATCCACCAACCTATCATCTTTTAGCAGTAAGAAGTAGTAGTTTGCTTTAATCTCTACTATCTCACAATTCCATTGTATGGATAGGTAACCCCGGTAAAGTTAATCTATTTTAATATCAAACTTATCTAGCAGACCTACCACCGCAGGCAGTGAAAATTTCGCCTTTTTAATTTGATTAGTATCAGGATTGATAGAGTAGTTTGCCGAGGTGCGAAAATCTGCTGTCCGAAGCATTGTATTTTCAAATGCTGCTCCTGCTAAGTCACAGCTTTCAAATATAGCCCCGGTTAAGTCACACTCAGTAAAATCAACCTCATGAAGCTGGCAGTTCTTAAACAGTGTCTTCTTAAGTTTCGCTTGATAAAATGAGCTGTGATTCAAAATGCAATCGTCAAATGAGAGTGACAAACCAAATTTGTTGCATGTATCAAACTGAAGTCCCAGCATTTTGCAGCTTCTGAACTTAACATCCTGAAACGCTGTTTTAACAATTTTAATCAGACTAAGGTCACAATCGATAAACTCGCACTCCATAAATCTGTATTCAGCCAGATTACTGTTTGAGAAATTACAAGTAATAAAAGTGCAATACTCATACTCCCCCTGTTGTAATGCACCAGACTTAAAATCAAACTTCTCAAAAGTTTTCTCTTCAAAATAATTTTTCGACATCAACTCTGTTGGTATTTTGTTGATTACAAAGTTAAAAGATAATATTTAAACGGGGTGATTATTGCCAATCTTATATTGAGATGCAGACTCAAATACTATTTTTCCCTGAAACAACAAAGCTATTTCAAAATATACTGAAAATGATATATTGCAGATCCGAAACAAGTTTTGCAATTGCTTTATCATCGGGTTATAAAAGGAGATATGCTTGGCTGTAATGGTGGTACGTTTTAGGAGAAAAGCCCGTCTGTACCGTGACGGAGAGGGACGGTCATTTTCTGAATCTCCCTCCCTTTAGGGGAAGGTTGAGAAGGAGTCTGCTTTCCCCGCTACAATTTCATACTCAACTGTATCCTCTTCCTTGCAACATCCACCTCTACTACTTTTACTTTAATGTGCTGATGAAGCTGAACTATATCGTTTGGGTCAGAGATGAAGCGGTCGGCCATTTGAGAGATATGCACCAGACCATCCTGTTTTACACCCACATCAACAAAAGCTCCGAAGTTGGTGATATTTGATACGATGCCGGGAAGTACCATGCCCGGGGTAAGATCATTAATTGAAAGAATACCGGGAGCAAACTCAAACACCTTAATTATCTTTCGCGGGTCACGACCGGGTTTTTCCAATTCGGTTTTAATATCACTTAGTGTTGGCAGTCCAACTTTAGCGGTAACATACTTCTGCAAATTAATCTTTTCACGCAACTCACTCTTCTCTATCAAATCAACTGTTGAGCAACCCAGATCTTTAGCCATCGCCTCTACAACACCATACGATTCGGGATGAACAGCCGTATTATCCAGAGGATTTTTGCTATCAGTAATGCGAAGAAAGCCTGCACTCTGCTCAAATGCTTTAGCTCCTAACCGGGGTACTTTTTTTAGTTCGCTACGGCTTTTAAAGCTGTCGTTCTCTTTCCGGTAATCAACAATATTCTGTGCCAGTTGCGGACCTAATCCCGACACATAGGTAAGCAGATGCTTACTGGCAGTATTGAGGTTCACTCCTACCTGATTTACACACGACTCTACAACCTGATCCAGCGATTCACGAAGTCTTTTTTGATCAATATCGTGTTGATACTGTCCAACACCAATTGCTTTAGGGTCTATCTTAACCAACTCTGCAAGTGGGTCAAGCAGCCGTCGGCCAATAGATACGGAGCCACGAACGGTAACATCGTAGTCGGGAAACTCCTCACGGGCAACTTTACTTGCCGAATAGACCGAGGCTCCATCTTCACTAACAACAAAAACCTGAAGGTCACGGCCAAATTTCATATTACGGATAAAAGCTTCTGTTTCGCGCGAGGCCGTACCGTTACCTATTGCAATAGCTTCTACTTTGTACGCATCAACGAGAGAGTCAATCTTACGGAACGACTGTTTTCTCTCATTCTGTGGAGGGTGGGGATAGATAGTTTCGTTATGCAGAAGATTCCCCTGAGCGTCAAGACAGACAACCTTGCATCCACTCCGGTAGCCGGGGTCAATAGCCAGCACACGCTTCTGCCCCAAAGGAGATGCCAGCAGCAGTTGTCGAAGATTCTTTGCAAAAACATTAATTGCCTCCGTGTCAGCTTTCTCTTTTGACGAGACAGCAAATTCTGTTTCGATGGAGGGTGCGACTAAACGTTTGTACGAATCGGCAATCGCCAGACTAACCTGGTCCGACGAGTCGCTGTTACCTCTGACATAATATCTTTCTAGCCGCTCAATAGCAGCCTCCGAATCGGCTGTAATACTAACTTTCAAAACCCCTTCGTTCTCACCTCGTCGCATGGCCAGCAGCCGGTGCGACGGACACTTCTTCAGCGGCTCCGACCAATCAAAATAGTCTTTGTACTTCTGCCCCTCTACCTCCTTACCTTTTGCCATTTTAGAGACTATTACGGCACTTCTTGCAAAAACTGACCTTACAATCTCCCTCGCTGTTGTATTCTCATTTATCCACTCGGCAATAATATCTCTTGCTCCCTGGAGAGCATCCTCCTCCGACTCTATCCCCTCTTTTATAAACGAAGCCGCACGACCATATATATCATGCTCATACTGTTTCATCATTATCTTAGCAAGAGGCTCCAGCCCAAGTTCTCTGGCTTTTGCAGCTCTTGTTTTACGCTTTGGCTTATAAGGTAGGTAAATATCTTCCAGTTCCGTTGAACTCCATGTTGAGATAATTTTATCCTTTAGCTCATCGGTTAACAAACCTTGCTCAATAATAGTTTTAAGAATTGTCTCTTTTCGTTTCTCAAGCTCCTTTATCTTTTCATATTGCTCCTTTATGCTTGCAATGGCAACCTCATCAAGACTCCCGGTTGCCTCTTTCCGATATCGACTGATAAATGGGATTGTTGCACCGCCATCAAAAAGTCCTATTGTATTTTCAATCTGCCATTCGGCAATATTAAGATCCTTTGCTATTATGGTTGTATGCGTATGCCCCATTATCAATCTTTATAATTAAATGAATAACCTATTCCAATATACCACCGTAAGTAATTATCATTTGCATTGGAGCTAAGTCCGAAACTTACTGGCCCCAAAAAGCTTTTGTAAGTAATCTTCATTCCGTAACCAAACAAGATATTCTCATGTTGGATATTAATTCGATCCAAATTTGTCATTGGCACATAACTGTGATGAACCATAAAATTAGCTCCATATTTTAAAAAAATATTTCCGAAAAACACATTTTGAAAAGACAAACCCCCTTCCATATAGTTTACATCCTCTATCTCACTAAAGTTTAGACCGTAAAAAGGAGTATCATCAAAATGCACCATTTGGTTTCCTCCAACACGATAATTATCAAATAATCCATCCGCAATGTTTGATATTGTAAGTCCAAAACTTAATGTAGGTACAATTTGGAAAGCAGGCTTTACCTTAAAAAACTCCTCATATTTAAACTGGAATCTGCCGTATGATTTAGGTGTGAGAGGGGCAACAACTAAATCGTTAAGTAGAGATTCAGTAATAGATATAGGTCCTTCCGGAGTATCAAAAGATATAGTATCATCAGGATTTTGAAGACTTATATAGTACTTGTTATTAAAATATAGATTTGCAATTATTCCCAGTTCGATTCCTGACGTAGGATAATTTCGATCGTCAAAAGTATTAAAGCTATAACTTACATCTGTTATAAATTGATTTTTTTTCAAATCTTTAACCCTGTCTTGGAGTCCGTTCCAGAATTTCAACTTTTCTATTCCTGCTCTATATTTAAGTCCAAATAAAGCACTATGCTTAAGTGATTGCGTAACAATAAGTCCTGATGAAATCACATGATAGGTAGGCTGACCAATATTTGTTAGTTGTCCTTTTTCATATTCTGGTATTTGCTCATTAAGGTAGCTATACTTCGTAAATCCTGCAATTCGTTGTCTTTTCCCGAGATACTTAATATAACTGAGTCTTATTTTCGGATTTGCTGATATATCCCCCTCGGCAATAAAGCGTGACGACTTACCAAGTAAGTTCCGCAATGTGGTATTAATTAGGATCCCAACCGAAAAGAGATTATCGTAATGAACCGACGCATTTATTGATGCAGGCTGTTTCTCCACAACATCAACTGTTAAAGTATACTTTCCTGTATCTTTATCCTTCACAATCCTATATTGCACTTTTTTAAAAGCATTTACTCCATATATCCGATTTACACCATCTTCAATATCTTCTCTCGTGGTATTCTCCTCTTCACTTAGCCCAAGTTTACCATATATCAGTTTGTCACCTACCAACTTATTACCTCTAAGTTCAATGTTGGATATAAAAATAGAATCAACATCAAGAGATGCAACTGAAGGAGGGGTATACTCTCTGTTTATCTCTTTTGCAAGTTTGCGAAATTGAGGCCTTGCCTTTTCTCCTGCCTCATAACCTAACTCAAGTATTTCAGAATAATAACTAAAACTTCCGGTGGAATAGCTCTTAAGATCAGGTTTGATGTAGATATCACATTTTGCAATATCACTGTTAACTTTCTTCAAACTGGGAAACATAGCCACCTGCATCAGAATCCCAGTCATACTTCCCAATTCATGGGCATTAGTCAACCCTTCATCGGAAACATTTACTCCAATAATAATATCTGCACCCATCTTAAGAGCCTGATCTACCGGAAAATTATCAAGCACTCCTCCATCTACGGCCAGAGTACTGTCAAGATCGGCAGCAGTAAAGACTGTAGGTATAGCCATGCTGGCTCGCATAGCCTCTCCAAGAGAGCCCTCTTTGAAAATTATTGGTTTTCCGGTGCTAACATCTGTAGCCACACACCTGAACGGGATAGTAAAATCATCAAAGGTGCTATATTGCATAGCAGGCCAGGTGTATCTTGAAAGAATCTGGCTTAACATCTGTCCCTCAATCATCCCTGAAGGAAGTATTAGTTTACCATCCTTATAGTAGAGAGAAAGTAGGAATCGTGTGTAATACTCTTTCTCCTCAAACGATATGTAGTTATAGGGGATATTGCTTGAGAGTACTAAGTCCCAATCAATCTGTCGGACAATTGAATCCAGCTGGTCGGCAGAGTAGCCTATGGAATAAAGCCCTCCTATTAGACTTCCCATACTTGTACCAACAATGAAATCGGGTCTGATACCCTCCTCTTCCAGAGCTTTTAATATTCCAACGTGGGCAATACCCTTAGCACCTCCTCCACTAAGAACAACTCCTATTTTAGGACTATCTTTGTGTTGCGAATAAGAGAGAGACGGAATAGCAGTAAAAATGGTAATTACTACGAAAAATAAAAACACTTTCATATTCATAAGCGTTGGTAATACTTCACAAATATGCCTGACAATGCAATCTACGATTTATAATGAATAGGACAAAAAAGAGGGAAATGTTTACTTTTTATAACCTCTTTTTTTATTACTAAAATTCTTTCTTTTTCCTCCTTTAAAGTTTTTGGTTTTACGAGATTTAAACATCTCAGGTGCTCTATATTGAGGTCCTTCTCCAATTTCAGGAGGCAGTGGTATTTTATAGATATCTTTTTCTATTAATCGCTCTATCTTGTAAAAATCACGTTGATCTTCCTCGTTGATGAGAGTTAAGGCCACTCCCTGAGTTTCAGCTCTGGCAGTTCGTCCAACACGATGAACATAATCTTCAGCATCGCGGGGCACATCGTAGTTTATAACCAAGTCTATCTTTTCGATATCAATCCCCCGTGCAATAATATCTGTAGCTACAAGTATTTGCGTTTTCCTGTTCTTAAACTCTCTCAACACATCCTCTCTCTCTGCCTGTTCAAGATCGGAATGGATGGCTTTGGCATTAAAGCCGTTTCTTTTCAACGATTGTACTATCTCTTTCACCTTCTGCTTACGCGATGAGAAAACCAGAATACTGGGCATATCCTTTTCCCTAAGCAAAGAGTTTAGCAGTGGTATTTTTTGAGCATCGTATACCATGTAGGCTGCCTGAAGAATTCCTTCGGCAGGTTTTGATATTGCAATGTTAACTTCGGCCGGATTGGTCAGGGTTTTTTTTGCAAGCTCTCTGATTTTAGGAGGCATGGTGGCCGAAAACATCATTGTTTGACGTTTCTCAGGAATATGTTTTGTGATAGCCATTATATCTTCAAAGAATCCCATATCAAGCATACGGTCAGCTTCGTCAAGAATAAGATGTTCTACGCTATCGAAATTTACATAACCCATGTTCAGATGTTGCAACATTCTGCCGGGAGTTGTAATAACGATGTCACTGCCGGTCTCGAGGGCTGTCCGCTGGCGAGCCCACTCCTGCGAATCGTTACCTCCGTAAATAGCAGTTGACGACACAGGCAGAAAATAGCCGAACCCCTCCATCTGCTGATCTATCTGAATAGCCAGCTCACGTGTAGGCACAAGTATCAAAGCCTTAATCCCATGATGTTCTTTCTCCAAAAGTCTGTTGCAGAGAGGCAGCAGGTAGGCAGCAGTTTTGCCTGTTCCGGTTTGGGCACAGGCAATCAAATCATTACCCTCCATAATTACCGGAATGGTTTTTTCCTGTACGGGTGTAGCCTTCTCAAATCGCATGGCCTCTAACCCTTCGAGTATCTTTTCTGAAAAATTAAATTGTTTAAATTCCATTCGGTTTATAAATTTGTAATGTTTGTAAAGCTCATCAAATATCACATAACCTGTAATACCAGTCCTTTCAGATACTCTCCCTCAGGGTGATAGATACTGATAGGGTGATCGGCAGGCTGAGTCATCTGATGAAGAATTCTCACCTGTCGGCCTGTACGTGCAGCAGCTGAAAAAATCATCTTCCTGAACATATCCTTACTTATAACCTGAGAGCAGGAGAAGGTAAAGATTATACCGCCCGCCCTTATCTGGTCGAAAGCTATGGTGTTAAGCCGCTTGTATCCCTGCAACGCGTTGTGTACAACATTATGGTGTTTTGCAAATGCCGGCGGGTCAAGAATGATAAGGTCATATTTGTCTTTTGCTCCCTCCATAAATTTGAAGGCATCCATTGCAAAGGATTCATGTCTCTCATCGCCCGGAAAATTTAACTCAATATTTTCATCCGTAAGGTCAATGGCTCGAGCCGAACTATCAACTGAATGAACACTTTTAGCCCCACCTCGCATGGCATAAAACGAAAACCCACCGGTGTAGCAGAACATATTCAACACATCTTTACCCTTTGAGTATTTCTCAATCAGGGCACGGTTTTCGCGCTGATCGACAAAGAAACCTGTCTTCTGCCCCTTCTCCCAGTCAACCTTAAATTTTAACCCGTTCTCCTTTGCTATCTTCGACTCAGACTTACCCCAAACATAATCGTTAACAGGGTCAAGGTTTGCTTTGAAAGGAAGACTTCCTTCCGACTTATTGTAGATGGCCTCCAGCTTATCGCCCAACACCTCCCTTAAAATATCATTAAGAGTATCTCTTATCAGATACATACCTACCGAGTGCATCTGAGCAACGGCAGTACCGTTGTAATAATCAACTATAAGTCCGGGCATCCCATCACCTTCGGCACCAATAAGACGGTAAGCGTTGGTATGCTCGCTATCAACCAGCCCAAGCTCTTTTCGCAGAGTGTATGCAGCTTCCACTTTCCTCTTCCAGAAATCATAATCTATATCCACATTCTCGAAAGTAAAAATCCTAACGGCAATAGAGCCAATTTGATAATGACCAATAGCTAGGAATTCATCTTTATTGTCGTACACCGCAACCGAATCGCCTTCAACAACAGTACCTTTAATTTTTTTTATGGCACCCGAAAATACCCACGGGTGGTAACGCCTGACACTTTGGTCTTTTCCCGACTTAAGGATTACAATTGGTAAATCATTCATCTAAATGAAATATTTTAAAATGTTAAGGATTCAACATACAACTCCGGAAAAACTTTGCATAGTCCGGTGTAAATATGCAAGGCAGCCCATGCATCTGTGGCGGCGTAATTCGCCTGGCTCTCGGTATAACTTTCTACCTCCCAATTTGACAATCTCTGTCGCTTGCTAATTCGAATACCCATCACCAATGCACCTAATTTCTTCAAACTAAAACTTTCCAATCCGGCATCTTTGGCATAGTCCTGTATCTCAATAAATCCACCCGGCTCAAAATTTACTAGTCTTTGCAAAGCCTTAATGTCATCACGTATTCCTACACCTACTTTTTTAATCTCAGGATTGGACAGAATATTTAACATCTCTGTTGTTAACCCTGTTTTATTAAGTCGTATGAGGTATGCTTTGTTGCTGGTTGAAAGCTGTAACAGGGCTACACTATTTCTCTGTCCCTTCTTAAAAGCAGGCTTGGTTTCAGTATCAAACCCAATTACCTTCTCATCTTTTAACTCGTTTTCTACGATGTAGAGGTCATCCGGATTTTCAAAAATAACTATCTCACCGGTAAATTTGCCCAAAGGCAGCTTCTCTATCTCCTCTTTTGATATGCTTGTATGCATTAAATCTATTATTCTTTTCTATTTATACTATTCTTCCAACTACTTACTGACTACTCTAAACTGCTCAGATCGTCATTCTCCTCCTGCCACGACTTCTGCATCTTGCTGATTATCCAATCTTCAGAGTTAGACTCTTTATCTCCATCCTCACCCTCTAACTCCTCATCACTCAAATCGTCGCCACTAAAGTTAACATTGTGCAGAGCCCTCAAGGTATTTACCAGTCTTTGCCCCCATACTAACTCAAAATTACCTACAGTCTCGAAAAGAGCATCATTCATAATTTCTGAAACAGCCGTTTTGTATGCTTCAATAAAGTTTTTAATATCCTGATAAATATCGGCAAGGTCTTCCGAGATATTTGCACTCAAAGGTACGTCGCTGTACTGCATCTCGGCAGTGAATACCTCTAGATAATCGTCATGCTGCCCCATCTTATTCCTAACTAGCATTTGTATATGTTGGTACAAATCCTCATCAACCACTTTGTCGACAAACTCATCTGCAAGCTCCTCTTCTGTTTTTGGCAGTACAACAGCCTTCAGGTAGAGCAGTGGCAATATCTTTAGTGCAATGCCAATGAACTCTTTTCTTGTATACTCACCACAGTTCTCCAATATATTACAAAATTCATTGGAGACCGTAACAAACTCCAAAACACTCTTCGAATATACAATATGACTAACTGAATCTTCCATCTCTGTACAAAACTTTCCCTACTATTTTAATATTGTGAGATTGCAAAAATACAAAAAATATCCAAGCATGGTTAACATGCCCTATAATGGGCTAAATATTATTTTGAGGTGCTAGGAGAAAATATTACCTTTCATAAATGGAAACAATGACAATATTACAATCGTTAGTCAATGTACTTTTCCCTACCGATATAAGTTTTCATTTTGAGGTAAGTATGGTACAAGAGTATCCAGATTGGATAGAGATAAGA
>JALVBA010000003.1 GCA_027010905.1 Marinilabiliaceae bacterium | reverse complement strand
ATGCTGGAGCTGGGACTGATGTAGGCGTTGGGCAGACTCTGTATGGATAGTATAGATTGCTGAATAGAAGTTTGAATAGATATAGATGTTTCCTATCTTTGCTAAATATCAAGATGGTTTTATTTTTATGACTCAAAATTATCTAAAGAGTGAAAGAGGTTTTGTTATTGAATTTTCTCGATTATGAAATCAGCAGATTTAAACATAAACTTGCCGCTTAATTTTAATGAGGTTGTTGATATTATAAAACAACTTCCTTATAACGAAAAGATAAGATTAAGTGAGATGCTAAAAAGGGAAACAAAGCAAGAAAAAGAGCAAGACAATGTGCTTACTCACCTTGCAAGTGAGAAGGTATTGGCTAAAGATTGGATGTTGCCGGAAGAAGATGAAGCATGGAAAGATTTGTAAAAGGAGATATTGTGGTTTTGCCGTTCCCTTATTCTGATTTATCTAGTTCTAAGAAAAGGCCGGCAATGGTGCTCGCTGATTTGAAAGGTGATGATATCATTCTTTGCCAAATTACAAGTAGGTTTGTTAAAGATAATTACTCTGTTGTTCTTGAAAGTATTCATTTTCTAAAAGGCTCCCTTAACAAAATAAGCAATATTAGACCAAATAGATTATTTACTGCAGATAAGGGATAATTACGAGTACTGTTGGTACAGTAAAACTAGAAGTCTTTGAGACGGTTGTATCTAAACTTTTTGAGATTATTAGTCTTAATATATTTCTTCTTTACAATCTGTAAAATTAAATAAAGCACTCCATTGCTAAAGCAGACATATACACAGCGGATAGTAGAAAAGGCTCTTCAGTTTGGATTTTCTGATGTTGGATTTGCTAAGGTTATCCGTTTGCATGATGAGGAAAAGAAACTGAAGGATTGGCTTGATACCGGTTATAATGCCGGGATGGAGTATATGGCTAATCATTTCGAAAAACGTGTTGATCCATCACTGCTTGTTCCCGGTGCTAAAACCGTGATTTCTTTCCTTCTAAACTACTATCCTGAACAGAAACAGATACACAACGATGCCCCTAAAGTATCGAAATATGCCTATGGCAAGGATTATCACCTTACAGTAAAAGGTAAACTCAAGCAGCTTTTTGATTTCATCAAGGAGGAGATATACCCCGACCTTGAGGGTAGGTACTTTGTTGATTCGGCACCTGTGCTCGACAGGGCATGGGCAGAGCATAGTGGTTTAGGATGGATAGGGAAGAACACAAATCTAATAAGTAAGAGATGGGGCTCCTTTGTTTTTATTAGCGAATTGATAATTAATCTTGAACTTCCCGTTGAGGTGAAAATGGTTAAGGATGCATGCGGTAGCTGTACCCGTTGTATCGATGCCTGTCCTACCAATGCTCTAGTAGAACCTCATACTTTAGATGCTAACAGATGTATCTCTTATCTCACAATTGAAAGTAGAGGAGATATCCCCAAAGAGTTTAAAGGGATGTTTGAGAATTGGGTTTTTGGGTGTGATATCTGTCAGGATGTATGTCCATGGAATAGTAAATCTATCCCAACTGAAGAGCCGGACTTTTACCCTTCTAATGATTTTTTAAATCTGACGAAAGAGGATTGGAATGAAATGGATGAGAGCAGGTTTAACGAAATATTCAAACAGTCACCACTAAAGCGTACTAAGTATGCAGGATTGAGAAGAAATATTGAGTTTTTAAAATAGGGGTGAAATCGTAGAGTTTTTGACAGTATAAGGTGCTGAAAATAAAGAATAAAGAGATGGGTGTGTTTTGAGTTTTACTTTATGTCTCCTTTATGCCTATTGATTTTAAAGAATTTATTGTAACTTTTTTAATTAAAAGTCGTACCTTGTAGTCCATGCATTGCTAAATAATATTTATAAATGAGATGGCAACAAAGAGGTACATTTACGATTCTGAATCGTTAACATATATAGAGGTTGATGTAACATTGAAAGAGAGGGCGAAAAAATACTTGCCCTATATTTTAGTGGGGCTGTTTCTGGGACTTACAGTTTACATAATTACAGCAATTGGGTTTTCAACTCCAAAAGAGAAACTTCAGGCAGAGAAAATTGATATTCTGGAAAATAATCAGAATCTTCTGAATGATCGTATTAAATATGCAAATGAAACATTGTCGGAGCTGGTAGCTTTTGACGATAGTGTTTATCGGACAGTACTGGGAGCCAAACCGCTGCCTAAGGAGGTGAGGATGGCCGGTACCGGAGGTGTAAATAGATACAAAAATCTTGAGCAGTCGGGTAAATACGAAGAGGTTGTAGAGTCATTTAAGAACCTTGATAAGGTTATTGCTAAAATGGAAGTTCAAAAGAGCTCCTATGCCAGCCTTCTTGAGAAAGCAGAAATTAATATCGATCGACTGAAACATCTGCCTGCCATTATCCCTATTGCC
This sequence comes from Marinilabiliaceae bacterium, assembly GCA_027010905.1. Lineage (GTDB taxonomy): Bacteria > Bacteroidota > Bacteroidia > Bacteroidales > Marinilabiliaceae > JAADEM01. The sequence continues at coordinate 2,247 of JALVBA010000003.1, read as the reverse complement.
AACTGGAATCTAAAAAGGATAGGCTCAGGATTTGGGATGCGTTTTCACCCAATACTCAACAGGTATCGTATGCACGAAGGTATTGACTTTATTGCTAATACCGGCACTCCTATATTTGCCTCAGCTGATGGTGTAATTAAATCGGCACGTCATTCCGACAGCTTTGGTAATGTTGTTGAGATTAACCATGGCTATGGCTTGGTCACTCTGTATGCTCACATGAGTAAATTCAATGTGAAAAGGGGAGATAAGGTTGTAAGAGGTCAGATTATTGGATTTACCGGAAATACCGGTTTGTCAGCAGGCCCACACCTGCATTACGAGGTGCACATGCGAAACAAAGAGGTTGACCCCGTAAGCTACTTCTTTAAGGACTTAACAGCAAAAGAGTATGAGGCTGTAGTTGCCCGTGCTCAAAGTATGAAGACAAGCATGGAGTAGATACCTGATTACTCGTTTTTCATTTTACATTTATGATTTTTGATATAGAGGGTAACATCGTTACTATTGATGCTCCCCGCTTGAAAGAGATTGAAATACCAATACTTCTCTCTACAATAAATTAGTAATGGCCTCATTTGCAGTGAAGTCGTCACTCTATTCTAAAGTCTTTTTTGTCCTGAAAAGACAGCTTATTTTATCACAAGACATCGCCTTTTGAAGTGTCAATCCACAGCAATAACCTCGATGATTTGCGGTACCGCTCTCTTAACAGCAACTTCAACACCACCCTTCAGTGTTTGCAGACTCATAGGGCAGCCGTAACAGCTGCCCTGAAGTTTAACTTTTACAATATTGTCTTCTGATACATCAACTAGGGATATGTCTCCTCCGTCGGCTTGCAGGTATGGACGTATTTCGTTCAGTGCTACTTCAACTTCCTTATAAATTTCACTTTTATCATCTTCCATTGCTACTGTGTTTTTATTTCAACAACTTTTGTCTCAGGTAGATTCTTATTTCTGTCATCAACTCTGTCAACTACCTTGCCGGCAAGTTCAATAAATGCCTTTCCTACAATCGAATCATCATTGAGTGCTACAGGTTCACCATTGTCACCGGCTTCACGAATGCTTTGTACTATTGGAATCTGACCTAACAGGGGCACATCGAATTTCTCGGCAAGTTTTTTACCTCCATCTTTACCAAAGATGTAGTACTTATTTTCGGGTAATTCGGCGGGGGTAAACCATGCCATGTTCTCAACAAGTCCGAGTATAGGAACGTTTATACTTTTTCCACGGAACATGCTCACGCCTTTAATAGCATCGGCAATAGCAACATCCTGCGGTGTTGTTACAATTACAACCCCGGTTACTGACAGTGTTTGAACCATTGTAAGATGAATGTCACTTGTTCCCGGAGGGAGGTCAAGAAGCAGAAAGTCCAGAGCTCCCCAGTTACCATCATCAATTAGTTGCTTGAGAGCATTGGTTGCCATTGAACCTCTCCAAACCAGGGCGTCGTCAGGATTTACGAAGTAGCCAATACTTAATAGCTTAACACCATATTTGTCAACAGGATTTATTCTGTCTTTACCGTTAATTTTCTCAAGTAGTGGACGAGTACCTTCAGTTTTGAACATCTTTGGCATTGATGGCCCGAAAATATCGGCATCAAGTATTCCCACCGAATAACCATCTTTAGCAAGAGCTACTGCAAGGTTTGCAGTTACAGTTGATTTCCCTACTCCACCCTTGCCCGATGCAACGGCAATAATATTCTTAACCTCTGCAAGTGGTTTAACTGGAGTTGCAATAGGTCGAGGCTTAACTTTTACATAGATATTCCCCTCAATCTCTGCATCCTCACCTACATGTGTTTTAATAGCTTGTACACAAGCTTTTTTTATTGAACCAACTAACGGGTCGTTAGCTCTGTCAAACAGTAGACTGAAACTGATTCGTTTACCATCTATTCGTATGTCATCCTCAACCATGTTGAGCTCAACAATATCTTTTCCTTTACCGGGATGCTTTACATTTTTCAGTGCATCCATTATTAATGCCGGATAGTAACTCATTGCTTATGTTTATTTAAACTCTATAAAAATTAGGACAAATATATAGATAATTAGGAAAAAGTCAAAAGTAGTGAGGGAAAAGTTAGGGTTCTATGTCAAACATAGTGGTTATATCTAAATAACCCTTACTTTTTTGTCTTGACACAAAAAAGTAACAAAAAAAGTCAAGGCTTATTTCTGATAGCACTTTCCGTATGATTAAAGATTAAGTTCGTTTGGGTGAT
>JALVBA010000002.1 GCA_027010905.1 Marinilabiliaceae bacterium | reverse complement strand
GATGACCAAAGGCCGCTCGCTGGCCAAAGAGCTGAAATGCAAACTCGAAGCTGTTGCCTTAGGACACAATATTAAAGGAATAGAGAATGAATTATACATATACGGAGCCGATGTTGTTCATGTGGGTGATGATAAATGCCTCGCCCCCTATACTACACTACCGCACTCGGCCGTTATTACCGGTCTGTTTAGCGAGGAGAAGCCACAGATTGCACTTCTTGGTGCTTCAACTTTTGGTCGTGATTTAGGCCCCAGAGTATCTTCGGCTCTACAGAGCGGACTTACCGCCGATTGTACATCACTTGAGATAGGTGATCACGAAGATAAAAAGGCCGGTAAAAAATATACCAATCTGCTTTACCAGATTCGTCCCGCTTTTGGTGGTAATATTGTAGCAACTATCATCAATCCTGATTGTCGCCCTCAGATGGCTACCGTTAGAGAGGGAGTGATGAAGAAAGAGGTGTACGATAAAAACCATAAAGGAAAATTGCACAAGCTTGATATTGATAAATATATCAAACCTGAAGATTTGGTGGTTAATATCCTTGAACGACACATGGAGAAGTCGAAGGTTAATATTAAAAACTCATCAATCATTGTTTCCGGTGGATATGGCATGGGCTCGAAAGCGAACTTCGATATGTTGTATGAGCTTGCCGATGTGATTGGTGCTGAGGTGGGAGCCTCACGTGCAGCAATTGACGCAGGCTATGCCGACCATGAGAGACAGATTGGACAAACAGGTGTTACTGTTCGTCCTAAGCTCTATATCGCTTGTGGTATCTCAGGACAGATACAGCATGTTGCAGGAATGGAAGATTCATCAATGATTATTGCTATAAACAATGATGCTAATGCACCGATTAATAAAATTGCCGACTATGTTATTACCGGTGATGTGTCGGATGTAATTCCCAAGATGGTAAAGTATTACAAACAAAACACTAAGTAGTTAAAAATTTAAGAAATGGCTAATTTTTTTACAGATAATCCCGAACTGAAATTTCATCTTACCCACCCTTTGATGAAGAAGATTGTGGCTTTGAAAGAGCGCAATTTTGCCGATAAAGATACCTTTGATTATGCTCCTGTTGATTTTGAAGATGCAATGGATAGCTACGAAAAGGTGCTTGAGATTGTTGGTGAGATATCAGGTGATATTGTTGCTCCTAATGCCGAAGGCGTTGATCAGCAAGGACCCTCAGTAGTGAATAACGAAGTGGTGTATGCCGATGGAACAAAAGTGAATTTAGATGCTCTTGTTGATGCCGGACTGATGGGTATTACTCTTCCGCGCAAATATGAAGGTCTCAACTTTCCAATAGTGCCATATATTATGGCAGCTGATATTGTATCACGTGCCGATGCCGGATTTGTAAATATCTGGGGATTGCAGGATTGTGCAGAGACAATTAACGAGTTTGCTAACGAAGATCAGAAAGCACGTTTTCTTCCACGTATTTGCGGAGGTGAAACGGCTGCTATGGATCTTACCGAGCCTGATGCCGGCTCAGACTTGCAGGCTGTGGAGCTAAAAGCTCACTACGATGAGGAGAAAAAGCAGTGGTTTCTTAATGGAGTGAAGAGATTTATCACCAATGGTGATGCTCATGTATCTCTTGTTTTGGCTCGTTCGGAAGAGGGAACACAAGATGGACGTGGTCTTTCGATGTTTATTTACGATCGTACTTACAACGCGATGAAGATACGCCGCATTGAGAATAAGATGGGTATTAAAGGATCTCCTACTTGTGAGCTGGTTTTTAAAGATGCTCCGGCCGAATTGGTGGGTTCTCGTAAAATGGGACTTATCAAATACGTAATGGCTCTTATGAATGGTGCTCGTCTCGGTATTGGTGCTCAGTCGGTCGGTATTAGTGAGGCTTCTTATCGAGAGGCTATCGACTATGCCAACGAGAGAGAGCAGTTTGGAAAACCGATTATTAAGTTTCCTGCCGTGTATGAGATGTTGGCTGTAATGAAATCGAAAATTGATGCTTCACGTTCGTTACTATACGAAACAGCTCGTTATGTAGATCTATACAAAACATACATGCACATATCCTCAGAGCGTAAGCTCGAGCCGGCAGAGAGAAAAGAGATGAAGAAGTATCAGAAACTGGCAGATTTCTTTACTCCTATGCTTAAGGGTATGGCCAGTGAGTATGCTAACCAGAATGCTTACGATGCAGTTCAGATTCATGGCGGTTCAGGTTTTATGAAAGATTACACTGTTGAGCGTTTGTATCGCGATGCACGTATCACCTCAATATACGAAGGGACTACCCAGCTACAGGTTGTGGCTGCTATTCGCGGGGTTACAACAGGAGGCTACCTGGCACGTATTCGTGAGTTTGAGAGTATGGAGCTAAAGCCTGAGTTACACGGTTATCGCCGCACTTTAATCATAATGACTGAAGAGTATGAGAAGGCTGTTAAAGCTGTAACTGATGTTAACGATCTAGAGTATACAGATTACCATGCTCGCAGATTGGTTGAGATGGCAGGTAACATTATTATGGGCTACCTGATGCTATTAGACAGTGAGCGCGACGGAAAATTTAAAATATCAACCGATATATTTATTAAACGTGGCAAGGCTGATAATCACGCTAAGACTAACTTTATTTTTAACTCGTCAATTGATGACCTGGGAAATTATAAGCATATCTAAAAGGAGATAACTATTTCCAAATAAATCCCGTACCGACATCTGTTAGTACGGGATTTTTTTAGTTAGCTTAACGCTCGATTGTTCTATGAACGATTCGAGGTTTTATCGGTCAGGACATTCGACGTTAACATGATTTTTGAAATGTCGAATTTCGAATGAAAGAACTTCATCATTCAGTGTTTGATGTTCGAGATTTGATCGTCCGCAAGACATCAAATCGTCAAAAAATTAAAATGAAATAAAACCTTCGCGTATGCTTTCACCTTAAAGTTTTGAAAAGAACAAAAGATAAAAGTTTTGTTTTGAAATATAGAGAAGTTTGCAGAATAGTATAATTATTACTAATTTTTCAAACATAATTTTTTAGACCGCTAATAGTAATTATATTATGAAAGATTTTTACAAACTCAAGACAGTACTAATCATCACATTAGCAAACCTGCTAATCATTACATTATCTTTTGCCCAAAGCCCTGAAAAGATGAGTTATCAGGCAGTGGTGCGTGACGCAAGCAACAACCTTGTAGCAAATACCGAGGTAGGTATGCAGATAAGTATTTTACAAAGTACTGCATCTGGTACAGCCATTTATGTAGAAACTCAAATACCTACTACAAATGCCAATGGTCTGGTTACTATTGAAATTGGGACAGGTACAGTTGTAACCGGTGATTTTTCAACTATTGATTGGGGTGCAGATACATATTTTATAAAAACAGAAATTGATTTGAATGGAGGTACAGACTATACAATTACAGGAACTAACCAACTCTTAAGCGTACCTTATGCTTTGTATGCTAAGACCGCCGGTAGTTTGATTCGTAGTAAAAATGGTAGAGTTTACAATACATATATGGCAGACAATGGAACCTTTATTGGTCTTCCTGAGATTGAAGTACAACAACCATTTGATGAAGAACCTACAGTAACAGATATAGATGGGAATATTTATGGTACAGTAAAAATTGGCACACAAGTATGGATGACAGAGAATCTTAAAACAGCTCATCTGAAAAATGGTGATGTCATTCCTAATGTTACTGATAATGATGATTGGGGAGGATTGACCACTGCTGCATACTGTTGGTATGATAATGATTCTGCAACTTACAACCCTGCGTACGGTAAGTTATACAATTGGTATACGGTAAGTACTGACAATCTTTGTCCCGTTGGTTGGCATGTCCCTGATAATGATGATTGGTCAACATTGATTGACTATTTAGGAAGTTTAGTAGGAGGGCGAATGAAGGAGACTTCTACTAGTCATTGGCTTAGCCCTAATGTTGATGCAGTAAATGATTCTAAGTTTACTGCTCTTCCTGGTGGTTTACGTAGAAATCGGTTTCAATTCGTGGGCAAATCAGGTAACTGGTGGAGTAGTTCGGTGCAAGATGATCCATACGCCTATATGCTCTATCTATGGTTTAACGATAGTTTAGAGCGCTTCGATGGCTTTACTCCTAAATCTAGTGGGTCTTATGTGCGTTGCATAAGAGATTAGGTGAGCACAGAAGCAAAGAGAAAATCCTACCTTAACTGTCAGGTTTAGACCTCAAATTACCTTGAAAATATCAACGTATTAAATCGGCCTCTTTACAGTAGTGCTTAGAATGTTTTTGAGAATTTAGGTAGATTGAGAAGCTCCGAGGAACAAGGAGATCCTTTCACGTTTGACTAGTTAGATCTGTTCAATTATTCCCAAACACCTTCTTCTCCACAATACCAATAATATGGTTGTCGGGAACAAAACCCCAGTAGCGGCTGTCGAATGAGTGTGGCCGGTTGTCGCCCATCACCCAGTAGTAGTTCATCTTAAAAGTGTACTCTTCGGTGGGCGTATTGTTAATGTAGATAGTGTTCCAATCAACTCTCAATCTGTTTTTCTCGTAGGCAGTAATCACTCTTTTGAAGAGGGGAAGATTAGAGAGTGTTAATTTAACGGTAACACCTTTTTGGGGAATAACTACGGGGCCAAAATTGTCTTTATTCCAGAAGTACGACGAAGAGAATGGGAAGATGTTTGGGTCGGGAAGGTTGAGTGGGAGTGTCTCCCTGGTAATTAAACTGGCAAAACTGTTTTTCTCAATCTCGCTGTTGCTAAGCTCCACCACTACCTTATTGTTTTTTGAGTATTGATTACGGGAGTAGTTCAATATTACCTGACGTTTGCCATAAGGTGTGTTGTCAAGAATTGAATATTTTTGAATTACAGATGGGAGAGGAGGCTTCTTCACACCGTTAATTATCCCTGTTCCTTCTCTGAAAAGCACGGTGTCGCCGGGTAGTGCAATCACTCGTTTGATATATTTTGTTCGTAGCTTTACTGGTCTGTAGCTGATATTGTCGAACTCCTCCTTCTTTAGGAATGGTTTGTCTTTGTATTGTCGTTTCAGATAGTAGTAGCTGTCGTTCTTTCGGCTTTTCAGTATCGAGTCTCCTTCAGGGAAATGAAATACAATTACGTCATTTCGTTCGATGCTTCCATCTCCCTTTAACCTTCTAAATCTGTCAGGATTGTTTATGTTTACCGGTGAGCCTGCTTTAAATTTATCTACCAATACCAGCTCGCCTGTTTTGTAACTAACCAGCATAGATGTTGACCTGACCTTGTAAACGCTGTAAAAATAGTGGTTTAGTAACGTTAAAAGTATTATCCCCAACAGACCGGCAATAATCCACTCAAAGATATTTTTTGTCTTAGAGCTCTTGCTTCTCCAAAATGCCTCTATCTTACTGTATGTTTTAGGGTGATAAAAAAGAGTAAGCAGAGATGTAAACAGCAGAAAGCTTATCCAATCGTAACTCCACAAGGTGAAAGTTACTAATAGGAAAAACAGAACAACTACTACATATTGTCTCTTTGTTGTAGGCATTTAAGTATAATAAAATATAGGTGTCCAAATAGTAATTATTCTCGCTAATATGCTTGCATCGTAAAATGTAAAATTTGCATTTAAAGTTAAATATCACAAAACAGCTTTCTTGTTTTTCCCCTCACCCTCTTGAAATAATCCTCGTTGTGTTTCGATATTTAGAAACTTCTCCCTCTTTTCGATTTATCGGAAGAGCCAGAGGGAGAGGTGATTTAAGAATGTTTTTCATGAAATTTAACTATGATTGGAACATAAATTTTGCAACACATTGTGTTTACGATAGGTCAGGAGGTCTGAACCTTGCGTGATATTTATTAGTTCTTTTTGGACAGTCATATTATTTATTGAAACTATTTCTAATTTCTGTCAACAACTTTAAAGAATCTGTTCCATCTGATACTCTTCAGTAAACTCTTATCTTTATCAAGGGAGAGCCATACAACAATAGGTTTGCCTACAATATGATCTTCCGGAACAAAACCCCAGTAGCGTGAATCGGCAGACTTATGCCTGTTGTCACCAAGCATAAAGTAGTAATCCATCTTAAAGGTGTATGTGTCGGCTTTTTCGCCGTTGATAAAGATGTCATCCCCTTTAACGGTAAGCTTGTTGTTTTCGTAGGCTGTAATTATTCTGTTGTAGAGTACCAGATTTTTAATGTTCAAATCTATTATTTCACCTCTCTTAGGCATCTTTATAGGACCAAAATTGTCCCGGCTCCAAGGGTAATCAGCACTGTAAGGAAAGACAGAACGACCAGTTGAATCTACCGGAGTCTCCTGAATTACCACATCCTTCACAAAACTGTACGACTTAAGCTTCTTAAGCTGTTTCTTTGTTAGTGGAAGTGAGTAGTAAGGAGGCATACTTCCTGAGCGTTTATCATCATTCGACACTCCCAGTTTCTCAAAGAACCGATCGTTGAGTAGAGTACCATCGGTAACAATCTGGTAAATATGCTGAAGATTCTCCGGATCGTTGGCTTTCTCACCATTAATATAAACCTGATTGTGTTTGATTTGTAACTCATCACCCGGAACAGCAATACAGCGTTTTACATAGTTGTCGCGGCGGTCTACAGGGCGGTAGATAACCTCACCGAATATATCCTTTTTATCTTTAACTATCTCTCGCCCTTTCTGTTTTAGATACTCATTCTTACTCCACTCCGAGGTGGCATATTTTGCCGGAACTTCAGGACTTCTCATCCCTACAAAGTCAAAAGCGTTATTCAGAATAATATTATTGTAATCAGGGTTGGTTACTTTGAGGCAAACGGTATCTCCGGCCGGAAAGTTGAACACAACAATGTCGTTTCGTACAACATCACCAAAGCCTGCCAGCCGTTTGTAATCCCAATGAGGCCAATCAAAATATGACTTGGTATTAATGATTGGTAAAATGTTTTGAACTAATGGAAATGCCAGTGGCGTGTTAGGCATACGCGGACCGTAACTCACTTTACTGACGAATAGATGATCGCCAACAAGAAGTGTCTTTTCCAAAGAGCTAGTTGGTATCTTGTAGTTCTGAAAGAGAAAGATATTTATTAAGTATACTGCAATCAGAGCAAAGAAAAGTGCATCAACCCACTCAACAACCTTCACATGTTTTTGTGCAAATGAGGTTTTCTTCCAGCCACCCCAATGAATAAATTTAAATGTGTAACTGTCAAAAATAAATGGGTACAACAGAAGTAGCCAATAGCTGCCTATCCATATAACCCACAGGAAAAAAATAATCGAAACAATGGAGAGTTTAATCCACACATGTTGTGATATCTCTTTTAAATCTTTTGATGCTTTCATTATCTTTATTTTATATTTTGTTTTAAATTCTAAGTTCCAAGTTCCAAGTTTAAAATTACGAATTATATTTTTTTCTGCTTACTGCCCACTGTTAACTTTTGCCTTTTTATCCATATACTTAGAGCTTTACTGTCTCTCAAATTTTGTCCTAATACCTAATACCTAATACCCTTGCTTAAAACTTCAGCAAATCTTTCATTCCTAAAAATCCACTCTTCGTTTTAGTGAGCTCAGCAGCCAGTACAGCTCCTAAAGCAAATCCTTTTCTCGATTTTGCACTGTGATGAATAATAATCTTGTCAACTTCCGATTCGTATTTAACAGTGTGTATTCCGGGAACCATTCCTTCACGCTTAGAGATGATGGATAACTCATCAGCCCTGGTTGACGGTGAATTAGTCCACTCTGTTTTACTATCAATAGAATTAATAATATCTTCGGCCAAAGTGATTGCTGTACCACTTGGAGCATCCAATTTTTGTGTGTGATGAACCTCTTCCATCGAAACGTCGTAATCGCTCATTTGATTCATTATCCGAGCCAGATGTCTGTTGACTTCAAAAAATATATTTACTCCAACACTAAAGTTTGATGCGTAAAAAAATGTCTGATTATTGTCACTACACATCTGTTTAATCAGATCCAGCTTGTTTAACCATCCGGTAGTACCCGATACTACAGGTATGTTGTTCTCAAAACATTTCAGGTAGTTATCAAATGCAGTTTCGGGGGTTGAAAATTCAATTGCAACGTCAGCACTTTTAAAACTACTGTCCGAAAAGCTATCATTGGTTTTAATATCTATCCTACTTACAATTTCATGGCCTCTGGCCTGAGCAACTTTCTCAATCTCCCTGCCCATCTTACCATATCCTATTAATGCTATTTTCATGTTAAGTGTACTGTTATCTGCCCCCCTCAATCTCCCCAAAGGGGGGAGGCTCGGAGAGTTTTAAATATTTAAACTTTCTTTTTACTCCAAAGATATACTTTACTACCGAAAACAACAAAGGGGAAGCATTAACTTCCCCTTTGAAATCTATTGCTTCCCTACTGAATTTCATTCTCCCTCCAAAGAGGGGTCAGGGAAGGGTATTTATTTTTTAGTTCCAACAGCTTTCTTAAGAACGGCTTTAAAAGCTTCCGGATGGTTCATGGCTAAGTCGGCCAGAACTTTACGGTTAATTTCAATGTTCTCCTTGTGCATAAGCCCCATTAGCCTACTGTATGAAATTCCTTCCATACGGGCAGCAGCGTTGATACGTTGTATCCACAATGCTCTGAAATTAATCTTGTTCTTCTTTCTGTCGCGGTATGCATACTGCAATCCTTTTTCGTAGGCATTCTTTGCTACCGTCCAAACATTCTTCCTTCTACCAAAGTACCCTTTGGTGTTTTTTAATAGTCTTTTACGTCTTTCCCTTGACGCTACAGCATTTACTGATCTTGGCATTTCCTTTAGTTTTTACGAATGGTTAGCGTTCCGCCCCGGCGGAATCTTTTTAGCTAATTCACTCAGGTTTTACAAAATTTTCTTTTTCTTATTTCATGTTTAATAGAAGCTTGATGTTTTTCTCATCAGCTTTACTAACTGTGCCGAAATAAGTAAGGTTTCTTTTACGCTTCTTCGATTTCTTCGTTAAGATGTGACTCTTAAAAGCGTGTTTCCTTTTAATCTTTCCACTTCCAGTGATAGTAAACCTTTTTTTGGCACTGGAATTAGTCTTCATTTTTGGCATTGTGTATATATTATAATTAAAATTAAAAAATCCTCAATTACGATTTTTTAGATGTCTTTGGAGAAATGAACATAATCATACGTTTTCCCTCCAATTTGGGTAACTGCTCAACTTTCCCAATCTCTTCAAGATCCTGTGCAAATCTTAATAACAAGATTTCACCTTTCTCTTTAAATAAGATTGATCGCCCTTTAAAGAATACGTAGGCTTTAACCTTTGCTCCATCTTTAATGAATTTCTCAGCGTGACGAAGCTTAAACTGATAATCGTGGTCATCAGTATTTGGACCAAACCGAATCTCTTTAACCACCACTTTAACTGATTTAGCTTTCAACTCCTTCTGTTTCTTTTTCTGTTGATAAAGAAATTTCTGATAATCAATTATTTTACATACCGGTGGATCTGCATTGGGAGAAATCTCAACCAAATCAAGATCTAATTTATCAGCCAGTCTTACCGCTTCAGAAGTAGGCATTACACCCGGGTTTTCGACATTGTCTCCAACCAGTCTGACTTTTGGCACACGGATATGATGATTAATCCTGTGGCTTGGCTCTGTTTTCATGACCCTCATGGGTCTTCTGCTAGGTTTTCTTATTGTAAAGTCCTCCCTGTATTTTAGTTAATACTTAAACTATTTCTACTCTATTCGGCAAGTGATTTCTCAACTTCCGAATTTACAAAATTAACAAATTCTTCAAATGTCATTGCTCCCATATCTCCTTCGCCCTGTTTACGAACGGCAACTGTGTCATTTTCAGCCTCCTTTTCTCCAACAATGAGCAGGAATGGGATTCGTTTTAATTCATTGTCTCTTATCTTTTTACCGATTTTCTCATTACGGTCGTCTAAGACGGTGCGAATATCGTAATTATTCAGGAATTTTGAAACTTTTTCTGCGTAATCGTTATATTTTTTACTTATTGGTAGAATAACTGCCTGACTCGGAGTTAACCAAAGTGGGAATTTTCCGGCAGTATGCTCAATCAAAACAGCTACAAAACGCTCCATACTTCCGAATGGTGCACGGTGAATCATCACCGGACGGTGTCTCTTATCGTCACTACCAATATATTCAAGGTCGAAACGTTCCGGCAGGTTGTAGTCAACCTGAATTGTTCCCAGCTGCCACTTTCGTCCCAAAGCATCCTTAATCATGAAGTCGAGTTTAGGGCCATAGAATGCAGCTTCGCCATATTCAACAACTGTGTTTAAGCCCTTCTCTTCACAAGCCTCAATAATTGCCTGTTCTGCTTTGTCCCAATTTTCTGATGAGCCAATATACTTTGAGTGATCATCCCGGTCTCTTAATGATATCTGTGCAGTGTAATCATCAAATTTCAGGGTTTTAAAAATGTAAAATATAATGTCAATTACCTTTTTGAATTCATCCTTTAGCTGGTCGGGACGGCAAAAGATATGAGCATCATCCTGAGTGAAGCCTCTAACACGAGTCAGCCCATGAAGCTCGCCACTCTGCTCGTAACGGTATACTGTTCCAAATTCGGCAAAGCGAACAGGCAGATCCTTGTACGAGCGTGGTTTAAACTTATAAATCTCACAATGATGAGGGCAGTTCATCGGTTTAAGCAGAAACTCCTCTCCCTCGGCAGGTGTACTGATGGGTTGAAAAGAGTCCTTGCCGTATTTGGCGTAGTGACCCGATGTAACGTATAGTTCTTTATTTCCGATATGCGGAGTGATAACCGGCTCATACCCATATTTTTCCTGAACTTTTTTCAGAAAGTTCTCCAGACGCTCACGTAGTCTGGCTCCCTGAGGTAACCACAAAGGTAGTCCTTGACCAACTTTTTGTGAGAATGTGAATAGTTCCAACTCTTTACCAATTTTGCGGTGGTCACGTTTTTTTGCCTCTTCAAGCATAACAAGGTACTCTTCAAGCATCTTCTGCTTGGGGAAGGAGATACCATAGATACGAGTCAGCTGCTTACGTGTTTCATCTCCTCGCCAATATGCACCTGCTACGCTTAGTAGTTTCACTGCTTTTATAGGTGCTGTTGATGGCAGGTGTGGTCCGCGACAAAGGTCGGTAAAGTTACCCTGTTCGTACAGAGTGATTGTTCCATCTTCGAGGTCGCTGATTAATTCAGTTTTGTATTCGTCATCTTTATCTTTAAAAAAAGCGAGAGCATCAGATTTTGAGATATCCTTTCGGCGATACTCATTTTTTTGTGCTATCAGCTCCTTCATCTTCTTCTCAATCTTTGGCAGGTCGCTGTCTTTAATCACAACATCATCACCCGGATCTACATCGTAGTAAAATCCATTTTCGATGGCCGGCCCGATTCCAAACTTCATACCGGGATAGATAGCCTCTAATGCTTCGGCCAAAAGGTGTGCCGATGAGTGCCAGAAAGCGTGCTTGCCCTCTTTGTCGCCCCATTTGTGGAGATTAATTGTAGCATCACTGTTAATAGGGCGGGAGATACCCCACAACTCATCATTAACAGTTATGGCAAGTACCTCTTTTGCCAAACGCGGACTGATACCCTTCGCTATTTCATATCCTGTAACTCCTGATTCGAACTCTCTTACCGAACCATCGGGGAATGTTATTTTTACCATACCTAAAGTTTTATTATCTAACTAACACAGAGACATTGAATCACAAAGGCTCTATGCTTTATATTGTTTGAAATATAAAATTTGTTTATAAAAAGCATGCAAAGATAAGTAAAAGAGATTAATCGGTACGATTTACATGACTAATTTTTCAGAAGCTTTGTACATTGCAGGATTGAATATTAATGGTGTAGTATGTTTGGTCTGCTCTTGCTTTCCCAATCTTGTCATTTTATCATATTGCATTTCATCATTGTTTTTTTTTTATTAGCTTTGAAAAAACTTAAAGAACATAGGATTTTGAACAGATTATTTTTGTTGCTGATAATAGTATTGCTTTCTGTTAGCGGTTTTGCTCAGGATAGCAAAAAGAACATCTCCTTTGATGACATTTTCAAAAGACCCATTTTTTATTCAAAGAGTGTTAATGGTCTAAGGTCGATGAATGACGGAGTGCACTACTCAACTATTAAAGAGGGTAGTAAGATTGCTAAGTTTGAATATGCTACCGGCAAAGAGGTTGGTGTAATAGTTGACCTTGGCGAGATTAAGGATTGTATCGTTAAAAGTATCAGTGGATATGAATTTAACAGTGACGAATCAAAAGTGCTAATATACACAAACCGAAAGGGTATGTACCGCCACTCCTTCACCGCTGACTATTATGTTGTAGATATTGAAAGAAAGGAGATAACAGCTCTTACCGATGAAGGTAAGCAGATGGTGGCAAGCTTCTCGCCTGATGGCGAAAAAGTTGCTTTTGTGAAGGATAACAATCTATATCTGAAAAAGCTTAAGTTCAGCACTATTAGCGAAATAACTAAAGATGGAGAGTTTAACAATATCCTGAATGGTATACCCGACTGGGTTTATGAAGAGGAGTTTGGCTACAACAAAGCGTATGGGTGGTCGCCCGATAGCAGGGAGATTGCTTTCGTGAAATTTGATGAGTCGAAGGTGAAGGAGTACTCCTTTCCTCAGTACGAAGCATCTAACCCAACTCGCAAAGAGTATGCTCTCTATCCGGGACAGTATAAGTACAAATACCCCAAAGCGGGGGAGGATAACTCGGTGGTTAGTGTGCATGTTTTCAATATTAAGAATCACACAACTAAAACAATGGATTTAGGTGAGGAGACCGATATTTATATTCCCCGTATCAGATGGACGAAGCAGTCTGAGAGGTTGGGGATTATTAAGCTGAATCGGCATCAAAACCAACTCGACCTGATGATTGCCAATACAGCCTCTACTGTTTGCAGAACAATATTTACCGATAGGAACAAATATTATATTGACGAGAGTGTTTTGGATAACCTGCAATTTACCGATGATGGTAAATATTTTATCTATGTGGGCGAGATGGATGGGTATAATCATATCTACCTCTTTTCGATGGCCGGTAAGCAGCTTAAGCAGGTGACTAAAGGGGAGTGGGATGTAACCGACTTCTACGGATACGAGCCTAAGAAAAAGATGTTCTACTACCAGGCAGCAGAGTTATCTCCTTTGCGAAGAAATGTGTATGCGGTTAGTGTTGACGGGAAAAAGAAAATAAGATTAACCAAAGGTGATGGTTCAAATAGTGCATCTTTCAGCAAAGGATTTAAATACTATATTAACAGCTTTTCAAATACAACTACACCAAAAGTTGTTACTCTCTTCAAAAGTGACGGCAAGCAGATTCGTGTTTTGGAGGATAATGCAGCACTGAAAGAGAAGGTTCAGGGATACCGCACAAGTAGTAAGGAGTTCTTTACTTTTAAAACTTCCGAAGGAACAGAGCTTAACGGATGGATGGTGAAACCGTTGGATTTTAACCCCTCACAAGAGTACCCTGTTTTTATGACTCAGTACAGCGGGCCAAATTCGCAAAGTGTGGTTGACAGATGGGGGATAGGCTGGGAGCAACTACTTGCTGCAAACGGGTATGTGGTAGCTTGTGTTGACCCAAGAGGTACCGCTGCAAGAGGTGAAGAGTTCAGAAAGTGTACCTACATGAAACTTGGTAAGCTTGAGTCGGATGATCAGATAGAGGCGGCTAAGTATCTTGGAAGCCTCGACTATATCGATGCCGGCAGAATAGGTATCTATGGCTGGAGTTATGGTGGATTTATGACAGCTCTCTGTCTGAGTAAATCGAATGTGTTTAAGATTGGTATTGCCGTTGCACCTGTTACTAACTGGCGCTACTACGACTCTGTTTATACCGAGAGGTACATGCGTAAACCACAGGAGAATCCTAAAGGGTATGACGATAATAGCCCCATTAATCTCGCTGACAGCCTGCAGGGCAGATTGTTTCTGATACACGGTACTGCCGACGATAATGTACATTTTCAGAATAGTGTGGAGTATATCGATAAGCTTGTTCAGGCCGGTAAGCAGTTCGACCTGTTTATCTATCCTAACCGTAACCACGGTATTTATGGAGGTAACACCCGGGTACACCTGTTCAGGATGAAGTTGGATTACATTTTTAAGAATTTGTAGTAGTTGGATTTTCCCTCTGATCAATAATTAATAATAATCAATATTTCTAATTTAAAATTTAATAACATGAAAAATCAACTGTTTCTAATTGCAACTTTGTTTACTCTTTCGTTAGCAGGGTGCAATCAAACCCAAAAGAAAAAGAGTGCTGAAAAATCGGAAGTAAAAGAGTTGGCACCAACACTAAACACTCTTACACCT
The DNA here is from genome assembly GCA_027010905.1 of Marinilabiliaceae bacterium. GTDB lineage: Bacteria > Bacteroidota > Bacteroidia > Bacteroidales > Marinilabiliaceae > JAADEM01. The sequence goes on along the minus strand of JALVBA010000002.1, from coordinate 800 downwards.
GCTGAAAAGGCAGATGGCTGGGAGTTGCTGTTCAATGGTAAAGACTTTGAAGGCTGGAAAAAATACAACGACGGAGAAGTTATCGGCTGGAGCGTGAAAGACGGTATTGTTAGTAACTCAGGAAAAGGAAGTGACCACGGCGGTGACATCATTACAAAAAAACAAGATTACAAGGATTTTGAACTCTATCTTGAATGGAAAGTTGATTCTGTAAGTAACAGTGGTATCTTTTATCATGCCCAGGAGGGACCTGAAAGAATTCATGAAACGGGGATAGAGTATCAACTCATTGACGGTTTGGGCTGGCCTGACAAGATACATGCCGACCAGCATTCAGGAGCTCTGTACGCAATGTATGCGCCCGAAGGAGCTCAGGAGAAACAAGCCGGAGAGTGGAATGTTTCACGCATTATTGTGAAAGGAAGTCATGTGGAGCATTGGCTCAATGGTACTAAAACAGTGGATTGTGAGATGTGGAGTGATGACTGGAGTGCAAGAAAAGAGAAGAGTAAATGGAAAGATATCTCTCTATGGGGAGTTGCCAAAATTGGCGCTATTGGCCTTCAGGATCATGGCGGACTTACACAATTTAGGAATTTTAAGATAAGAAGGTTGTAGTAATTTGTTTAAACCTAACATTTGGCTGGCTTATTCTTTAGCCATTCAGAAAATACGGCCTAATGGACAAATTGGTTGTTCGAAACTTCTATAGTCCTTAATTGACGTAGCTTTGCAGTAAATCAAAGGTTATGAATAAAAAAAATGTATTTATTGCGGAAGCACAATTACAAGAAAACATG
>JALVBA010000001.1 GCA_027010905.1 Marinilabiliaceae bacterium | reverse complement strand
TAATGTCATATCTGGTAGTATTATAATTAAAGACTATCTCTCCAAAATGTGATGTTCCTGCTTTTGTGTTAGCTCCATATTTGACATTAATCAATCTGTTGTTATAGTAACCATATCCCCTAGTTGTTGTGATTTTCGTATTATCATAGAAAAATTCCATATAATTACTGTTGGCATCTTGTATTTTTGTTATGGCCCAACCTAGATGTTTTAAAGAATGTTGTCTAAAATCAAACGATATTGGATATTTGGATTTAAAAGTACTACCATAGGTGGCAACTCTTCCATTTTTATGGAACACTTTGAAATACGAAGGTCCCCAATCTTTTATATTATACCCCACTACTTTTACAGCAATATTGCGTTCTGTATAATATTCAATACTATCAGTGCCATATACTGAAAGTTTGAATAAACGATTTCCATCTAAATAGAAAGCATCATTTTTTGTCCATTTTATTCCACTCTTTTCTCCATCATGTAAATGATTTTTACCTCCTCTTGATATCATGGACATTCCACCTATACTCCACCCCCAACCGGCAATCCCATTACTTGATTGGCTATTATAGTTTAATGAGATGCTTGGCTGTATACCATTTATCCCTGCCGAGCACTCAATAGGAATAGAATAAGTGGCAGCTCCAGATGGTGAAACATTAAATTGCCCTGAAACAGAACCAACAACTCCACCTTCAGCAGGGTTCGTGGTTGTAGTTCCATCGGGTTTCATATAAGTAGCGTCCGTAGGAGCAAATACTAACCGTTTATCAATTTTTGCCGTAAACGACTCACCACTATTTGGTGAGTATACAAAGCCATTTTGCAATGAAATATAATCTCTTGCTACATAGGTTTTGATTCCTGTCGTTTGGGAGTTAAGTACATAATTTTGTTGTGGCTCCTGTGACAATATAGTAGTCGGTAAACACAAACAGAAACTAATTAATGCATATAAGTATCTATCTCTTTTCATAGCTACTCCTTTATTATTTTATAGGTTTTTTTATCCTGTTCGCATCGCAATACTAGTATGTATATGCCCGGCCTATAGCGTTGCATAGGTATAGGATGTACTCCGGAATGGCTAATTTGCCCGAGTAATATCTTTTGTCCTGAAGCATTGTATAGTGTATAGTTGTAATCAACGTTGTTATCACCTCCGGTAATGCTAATCTTCAATTTTCCTTGGGTAGGATTAGGGTAGATAGTTATTTTACGCTCACCCCATGCTTCTTCAATGGGTTGTTTATTATCCTCGGTAGCAAGCTTGGCATTTTTTAAGATTATTTCATAAATTTGTCGCTTAATCCTGTTTCCTGAAACATCATAAGTATATCTTACCACGTAGGTTTGCCCAATTACCGCACTACAGAGCAGCAGGTTTATAATTAGTGTTAATAATATCTGTTTCATAAGATGAACTTTATTTGGCATTATTCAATAGTAGTGCTTCAAGTATCGCCAGTCGCTGCTCTAAAGTCTTCACCTCTGTTTTTTGCTCTATTGCATAAAGCGTTAGCTCTTCAATTTTCTGCAGTAACAGTTTGTTCATCTCAGCAAGCTTTATACCCTCTTCTGCCATCTTATCGGCACTTGGGATATCGGGCAGGTGTTTGTTTGTTTTAATGTATGTCTCTACTTCTTTAAGGTCGCGCAGGTTGTAGTCTTCCTCGAAAACATAGTCAGCCCAATCTGAAGCGTCAATTGTTACTTTCACCTCTTTGGCTTGTATATTACCAACAGTATAGAAATCTCCGTTTATGTACAATTTTCGGGCGTCAAACTCACCATAAATCAATGGTGCTGATGTAGCCGTATTGTCGATATATAGCTTATTATTGCAACTGGATTCAAGATATCCGGCCCTATTACCGATAAATACATTGCCAGACCCATCGTTTTGATTCCCTGCCTCAAATCCCAGATATGTATTTTCATCGCTAGTGACTGCATTTTCTCCCGTACAGGATCCAACGAAGGTGTTACGTTCCCCCATGTCAGATTCGATTGCAGACCTATAACCAATATAGACATTGTTGTATCCGAATGCTTCACCATTTGAAGCTACCTTATCTCCAATATATGTATTGTTATATCCCTCGGTCTGATAGTATGCTGCATTTCTACCAATGATAACCGACTCGTGAATGCTTTTATTCGTATTAAATAAAGCAACTGCTCCACTCCCCATAAAAACATTGCTTGATCCATCTACACCGTACCCTGTCTTATCACCAACAAACAAATTGTATGAGCCGTCACTATATGCACCGGCTTGGTTGCCAAAAGCATGTAAGTGGTCGCCGGTACTTTCTTTGCCTGCAGAGTATCCAAAAGCATGTAAGTAGAAAGAAGTTGAATTTTCTGCAACAGCATGGCCAAAACCATGTTGTCCATAGCCTGGCGTGCCATTGGTGTAACCAGCATGACGCCCCACAAAAGTATTACTAAATCCTCCTTTAAGGTATCCGGCATACTCTCCGATAAATATGCTGTGTGTAGATGTAGATCCCTGTCCGGCTCCATCACCCAATGTAATAGTAGAAGTAGACTGTGCTGATACATATGAAACAGCAGTCGAAAGTACAATCAGTAAAATATAAGTTTTCTTTTTCATAATAAAATTCTGTGAGGTTATAATTAAAATTTACTAAGGGTTAAGTCCCATGTTTTTTGGTATTGCTCTTTGAAAATCGTTTTCCATTTATTGTTTAAATTGTCCATTCTTGTCTTTTCAGCCTCACCCCAGTTACTATTAAGCTCTTTTTCTGAGTTTAATGCAGCCTTGGCTTTCTCACTTTTTCTCAAATTATGCTGTTGGTCTAATGAAGCCATTTGTTTTTTTAACTCTGTTAGGTTGGCATTATCACCTTTTCCGGTTCTTAGGGCTTCACGCTCTTTGTCTATCAAAATTTGTAGTTCTTTTTTTCTTTGGTAATTTACATCTTTTAAACCTCCATCCTTTTGCGAATCATCCGAGGCTCTTAATGATTGTATGCCTGCTTCAAGCTTTTGGTCAGCAATAGCCTCTCCCTCATTATTTGCAATTAAAAAATTGTTTTGTAACTTCTTTTTTGCCTTCAACCACTCCTTTTCAAAGGTCACCTCAAACTCATTCCACAAAATCAATTGATCCTCTGTTAAAGTTCTCTTTAGCTTTAATTGATAAAGGTTGTATATTTTTTGATTCAGTATAGCTTTCTCTCCCGACTCTACAGTCAATGAGTTTTCAAGTTCGAATTTAGAATTGATAAACTCCTCAATAATTGGGTATAATTTTACGTTTTGTGTAGCGCTTGTTTTAGAAACTTTTTTAATTGCCATGAGGTATTGATTCGTTTCAGCATCAAATTTTTTCTTGTTAATAAATTTTTGGGCGAAAGAAAAATTGCTGATGCAAAAAATCAACAATAAGCTGATATAGTTCTTTTTCATTAGTTTGAATTTAAATTTATTTATATTTTTATCTTGTGATTTAACGTGTATTTTATGTTTTGACAAACTGTTAGTTTTTTGCGCCTTTCGAGTATTATGTCAGTATAGTTGCCGAATGCTTTTAGATATAAAATTTCATTTATTATCACTCTTGTTAATTCATATCTGCCGGTTTTAAGAATCGTGTAATCCTCTTTCATTTTCTATTTGTTTAGGGGGTAGCTTTTTAATTCACCTGAATCAACAATCACTCTTCTTACAAAAAGAGGGAAGTGAATGGTTGAATTAATAAACTTATAGGGGTTGCTATGAAAATGATGAATAGTACTATCGGGGTTCTTGTAAACACACACACACTCTCTCTCTCTGTAAACAGTAGGATACCGAACTAGTGATTGCTAATATGCGAATGGTTGTAGCCATACATTTGAACTTAAAGGTTCAAATATAGTAATTAATTATACAAAGAGCAAGTGAAAATATAAAATTTATGTTGGTTATTTGTTGATACGCTTATTTGCTTATGTCTCAATACACTAATACAATACTACAAACAGATAAACAAATCAGCAAATAATCATAAATTTACACCAAAAAAACAACTTAGTATAGATACCCACTAAAATGGTAGTGGAATCTCAAAGACAATAATTTTTCAGTACATCAAGCTATTTCTTCGTTGTTAATAGTAAATTACATGTTAGTGTGGCAGCTACGTTTTAAGGCGCGGATTGTAAATCTGCCCTACCGGAGGTTAACTATTTCACCTCCTTATCCATCTTTTGCCGGCACTCTTTACACACACCATAAATGTAGAGTGAGTGGTGTGAGACTTGAAAAGAGTGAAACTTTCCTGAGTTATTCAGAACCGACTGGATACCCGGGTCACAAAATTCGGTAACGGTTCCGCAATGAGTACAGATCAGGTGGTCGTGCTGTTTTGATTCAAAAGATTTCTCAAACTGAGCTATATTTTTACCAAACTGATGTTTAATCACGAGCTTACAGTCGAGCAGTAGATCTATTGTATTGTATAGAGTTGCGCGGCTGACCCTGTAGTTTTTATTTTTCATGAAGATGTAAAGAGACTCAATGTCGAAATGGCCGTCACGAGTATATATCTCATCCAGGATTGCATATCTTTCGGGAGTCTTGCGATGTCCGTTTCTTTGTAAATACTCCGTGAAAAGGTGTTTTACGTTCTCTTTTGTTTTGGCCTTATCCATATCTAATCTTATAAAAAACAGAATCAAATGTAGGTAATTTTTATTT